>JBFHCW010000089.1:0-8091 GCA_041585035.1 Litorivivens sp. | reverse complement strand
CGGCGCGATGATCGATCAGCTTCGCAGCACCGGCTGGGCGCCTCGTGCCATATCGCGACAACTGCGCGAGCTGGCCGTCGCCATTCAAAAGGTGGAAAACCGCCTAGGTCGCGAAGCCAGCGGCCAGGAAATCGCCAATGAACTCGGTATACCCTTGCACGAGTATCACAGCCTGCTGAAAGACGCGAACACCATTCAGATCTGCAGCCTTGAGCAAGTCAGCAATGAAGAAGGCGAAGTTTTTGGCGATGCCTCTGACGCGCCGGAAGAAACCTACGACAAGGTTGCGGCGGGCGATTTCCAGCTGTCTCTGGCCAACCACATCGATCAGCTGCCGGAAAAGGAAAAACTGGTGATGTCTCTGTATTACGACACGGGACTTAACCTTAAAGAGATTGGTGACGTTCTGGATGTTTCGGAATCGCGCGTTTGCCAGATACACGGTCAGGCCATTTTGCGTTTGAAGCAGCGCATGGCCGACTGGATCAGCCCCTGAGCAGGAGTATCGCTATGCCCAGCTACGAGCAAGTAAACCAACGACTGAATGAACTGGTGGCGACGCCTCCAGACGTACTGTTCTTGTTTTTACTGGGCGTATCCGCCTGTGGCGTGGCGCTACTCGCTGTGGCAAGAAAGCGTATTGCCAATAAAATCGAGCGCAAGCGTGAAAGGGAAGAGTTTCAGGCTGTGTGCCTGTTGGTCGAAACCCAACGCAAGGAAGTAAATTACCTGCAAACGCGCCTGCACAGCCTTGAAAGCTATGTGGACAGACTCAATGCGCATCAGCAGCGTGTTCTGGATTCGGCGCCTCAGCGCCGTCAGCGTCTGGACGAAGCAATCGGTATCGCAGGACGCTGCGCCGACGATATTGAACTCAGCTCTCGCGCAGGAATCAGCCCCAGCGAAGCCAAGTTGATTGCCAGCCTGTATCGCGGGCCTGCGGCCAGCTAGGTGCTGCGCGCTCTAGTCTTCTACCCAGCGCAGTTCATCCTGCAGGGTATAGGCAAAGGCGAGTGCTTCGGCCACCGCAACGTAAAGTAGGGGCGGAATCTCCTCGCCAATATCCACCTTGGACAATAGCGCTGCCAGTTTTGGGTCACGGCGGATCGGAATGTCGTGCGCGTCGGCCAGCTTCAGAATCTGATCCGCGACCGCATCTTCCCCCTGGGCGCTAACCCGGGGTGTACTGAAGCCGTCATATTCCAGCGCGGTAGCCGTGCGCGGCGGTTCGGGTTTTTTCATGCGGTCGCGTTCACCCCCGGCAGAGCCACATCAGGCTGCAGAGAATCGGGCAGGGCGCCAAAATGCCCCTCTACCTCACTGTTAGCAATACCCGCTTTCGACAGTTTCGCCTGCAGTATGGGGCTTTTTTCTTCCACCCACTGCAGTACGGAGGCTTCTTCACTAAACAGTTTCACAAAGGTTCGCCGCTCACTGTGGTCAATATGTATGGCCAGCTTGCCGGCAAGCTCGAGATCAACGCTGAGTGTCACCAGCCAGCGTTTCTCTTTCTCGTTCTGATCGGTTGGCGCCGATTGCTCTCGACGCATAAACAGTTGCCAGTAATCGATCTCCTGACCATTGCGCACGGGCAGGTCAAGCAGCCACTGGACCTGCCCCTGTTCCCTGGCCTGCAGCGACGCCAGTTGCTGTGACTCGATGCGCGCCACACTGCTCTCAAGTGCGCGCACCAGCTGCGGCAGGCTTTCGAGTTTGCTTTCCATGCCGGCCAAGGCCTTGCCCAGCTGAAGCCCGTGCTGAGTGGCGGTACTGGACGCAGCCTGCTGGTAGGCGCTGCTGATTTGCGCTTCTCGCGAAGCCGGGAGCCCCTGAGGATGAGCCGGTAGGGGCAGCGAGCCGGGCGTTCTGGCTGTTGTTGGTGGCGGTGATGCCCCGGTCAACAGGTTTCCCGGCAAGGTCGGCGGCGCCTTGGTTTGCGGTGGCGCGCCGCTGGGTGCTGGAGGTGCTTGCTGCATGGGCTGCCTGGCCGGAGGCGCATAGGTAGACGGCTGCGCGTTCTGTCCGGGTGCTGGAGTCGATGCCTGTGGCTGAGGTGCTCCAGCATTTGCTGAGCTTGTCTGGGGTGTGGCATTTGGAAGTGGCGGGGTAGGGCGCGCGCCTTCGGTCGACGATGGCTGTAATTGTCCCAGCAGTCGCAGCATCGAGGATTTTAAATCCGGCGCGGCAGGTAACCGGCCTCGTGCCAGCAAGGCCTCCAGAAAAATACCGCTGCGTTGCAGGGTTTGGCGCAAAGCCCCAGCCTGCAGCACATCGCCACGCTGGGGCAGTAGTGCCAATAGGGGTTCGAGCGTCTGTCGCATCGGCGAATTCGCCGGTGTCTGAACAAGTTGCCGAATCGGGCTTGCCTGTTGCGCAGCCACGCGCTGCTGCAACTGCACCGCCACCTGACTTTGCTGCTCGGTTAAAGGCCGTAACGCTGCGCGGCCCTGAGCATCCGTCCCCAGCACCTGCAACAAGGCGCGCTTTCCTACCTGCAGCGGCATTTCGCTGGTAGCGTTCATCTGCTGGCGCCCCATTTTCAGGGTATAGCTGGAGGTGTCCTGCTGTTTTACAACCAGAACGTTCAGAATAGCCCCCACCCGAAAGCTCATTGCTTTCTGCTTGGTATCCACCACACCGGATACAGTGGGGTTGGTAATGTAGAGAGGCTTGTCGAAATTCACGCCGGAACGCTCTTGGGCTTTAAAAGGATATCGACCAAAACGGGCGATTGCTTTAGCAATACGCGCTGACGTCTAAGGCCTGCTATAGCCATAGCGACTGAGAATACCCGCTGTAGAGTCCGACTTAATAAAGTCTAGTAACTCTTTGGATAGGTTGGGGTTTCTAGACCTTGAGAGTGCAACTGCGTCCTGCCGAATCGGTCTGTGAAGTTCCGATGGTATTTGCCAAACCCCACCGCGTGGTGATTGCTCGCGCAGCTGCGACAGTGCCACAAAGCCGAGCTCTGCGTTGCCTGAGGCCACAAATTGATAGGTCTGGGCGATATTTTCACCCTGCACCCAACGCTCTCGGGTCTGCTCCAGTAAACCCAGGCTGGCCAGAGTCGACTGAGCTGCCTGCCCGTAGGGCGCCAACCGCGGATTGGCCAGCGCCAGCCGGGCGAAGTTGCCCTGTAACAAACCCTGCGGATCGCTAGCCTTGGGCGACCACAGGGCCAGCGTGCCCAGCGCATAGGTCAATCGGGAGCCGGGCAGCGCGTAGCCGCCGGCCTCCAGTGCCTTGGGCTTTTCATCATCGGCCGACAGGAAAACGTCGAAGGGCGCACCGTGCCGAATCTGGGCGTAAAGTTTGCCCGACGAGCCGGTTGCCAACGTGAGCTTGTGCCCCGTGCGCTGTTCAAAGGCATCGGCAATTTCACGCATGGGTGCGATAAAGTTGGATGCGACAGCGACCAGCAGCTCATCACCGGCGCGCGCCGAGAGCGGCTGGAATAACGCCAGCAGAAACAGCAGGGTGAAACTATTCTTTAAGCGCACAGACAAGTGGGCACCGTTTCCAATAGTGGGTAGACCTGTAAAGGCAAGTCTACGATTATAGGCATGCCTCGCGCCTTAACTCTACAGACGGAGACTTTGATTTGAACTCGCCTTTACCACAACCGGCGGCCCTGCCTGTGCTGCGTTTTATTCCTTTTCGGCGCCGCGACATCGTGGATATGTGCAGGGAGGAGGGTGGTCTCACCGACGATCAGCAACAACAGTTCGAGCAAGCCAATGCACTCATAGAGGCGACTTTTCAAAGCGAATTCCACGCTCTCAAGCAACAGCTGAAAGATGCGTACGCCGCGCTCGACCCGGATTCCGACACCCGTTGCAGTGCTGTTGCCAGCCAAAACCCGGAACAATTGTCCCTTTTGTTGGCGCAGGTGCTCAATCGCGCCAACTATGAAAAGGTTACTGCAGAAGATCTGGACGCCGCCTTTGAGTCAGCCTCGCTGTTCAACATCCGGCTGATGGTCGACATGGATGATTTTGAGGATGTACTGCTCTACACCCGCGGCATCAATGAACGCTCTGAGACAGTGTCCGGACCACTGGGACTGTTTTCGAAAACCATTGAGTTTCGCAATTTTGACCGGGTGGTGCTTTTTATCCGCTTCAAGAACGATATCGACGAGAACAGTACGCTTGGGGGCTGCCGACCAGGCGCGACAATGCTGAAACTGTTTAAAGACGTACCGGAAGCAGATTTGGAAATGCTGTTTCCCAATACCCGCATTGGCATGCGTGTTCGCGACAAGCTTCTGATAGGCATTCCCGCCATTGTCAGTGGTGGCGTGGTGTTGACAACAAAACTGGGTGCCACGCTACTTTTACTGGGTTCGCTCTTTGGCTTCTGGCTTGGGATCAAAAACGAACCCGTAACCCTGGACCGAAACGCACTAATAGCCTTGGCTGCAGGTTTTGGTACGTTGGGGGGCTATCTGTGGAAGCAATTTTCCAGTTTCCGCAACCGCAAGCTGCGTTTCACGGAGGCTCTGACCCGCAATCTTTATTTCAAGCTTCTGGATAATAATGCTGGTGTGATCTATCGCATTATCGATGATGCCGAAGAATCCGAATGTAAGGAAAGCACCCTCGCCTATTACTTCCTGATGCGCCTTAATCGACCAGTTAGTGCGGAAACGCTGGACTCAGAAATAGAGGCGTGGTTTCAAAAGCGCTGGCAATGCACCCTCGACTTTGAAATTGACGATGCCTTGGAAAAATTGCTGAGGCTGGGTTTGGCGCAGCAAAGCTCGCAAGGGACATGGTCCGCCATACCGGTAAAATAAACTCCCATCGTGCGCCGTAAGGTGGCATGAAAAAGCTGAGCAGGCCTGTTTTAGTGCGCTGCAGAGTAGGGTAGTGCAGCAGGTGAGTAAAAAATACACAAAACACACGGAAAAACCGGGCGTTTTAACCGGGAACTTTAGCGAAGGCCTCATGACTAACCGAATACGCAAAGACGGCACAGTTTGTGCTTTTTAACTTTTGAATTCATTCTTTGAGTAGTATTCAGGATCTCATGTCTCAGTCTAAAGCTATGTATGGCATCTCCCGTATTGATGACCCGGTTTACCGAACTTACGCCTGGCGTGTCAGCCTGCGGCGTCAGAACCGGATGATCGTCAAAAACTTTACTGACAAGCGCTACGGCAGCAAAAGCCGGGCACTCGCCGAGGCCAAAGCCTATCGCGATGAAATCATTGCGAAGTATCCTCCCACCACGCGTAAGCAGTTCTGTTCGACCCTGCGCCGACACAACAACTCCGGCATTCCCGGTGTTTACCGGTACGCAAAGCCCTACACGCTCGCAGATGGAAAAGAGCGCAAGTTGTGGTACTGGGAAACCACCTGGCCTACGCAGGAGGGCGGCAGCGCCAAAGCAACCTTCAGCGTAAAGGAGTTCGGTGAGGAGAGAGCCAAGCAAATGGCCATTGCCGCGCGTGAAGCCGGCATTCGCAAGCTGAAGGGCGTTTACTGGGCCTCGGAACGCGGCGTGGCAGCCTGATTTCGCCGCTGACCATTGCGCGGCCCCCTAAGGGGCCAGTCATATCCCAATGTGCACTAGGTAAGTATTAAAGCCCTTTTCGGGTTTTCGCAATGGCATCTGAGCCGCTGGGCAGACTGAATGACACACCATCTTCACCGATGGTGTAAGCCTCAAATATGTCTTCAGCGCCGTTTAGATACAGCGCTTTCTGCCCAGGGATAACGATGGGCGGAACGATGTGGTAGTAAAGAAGATGCCCGACTCCCGCGGCTTTTGCGGTTTCGGCAGCTTCCACCGGGCTGGCGTGATAATCGAGAATATCGTGGGTTACCTTCGCCATGACGGTATTGTCCGTCTCCCTGGCAACCTTGTTCATAAGCTTAACGAGATTCGATGCCAGCGCTTCGTGTACCAAGAGATCAACGCCTTGCGCGAAGCGCTCAATGTTTTTCGACTTAACCGTATCGCCGGTTATCAGCAGAGAACGGTCCTTGTAAGTGAATCGATAGCCCACCGCAGGCTCTACCGGAGCGTGCTGCACTTCCAATGACTCTATTGTCAGCTCGTCATCCTGGAAGAGCGTCGTGAGAACGCCGTCTTCAGGTTGCTCGAAAGGACGAGCTTGCAGGCCTGCGCCGCTCGTCGGCGCCACGGCATCACCATGATGTTCTTGCCGATATGTGAAGTCGTATTGGTAAGCCTGATTGAAACCGGCAACCACGTTCTCCACGCCTTTCGGGCCGTACACGGGTAGCGGACTTGTGTTGGCACGGCTTGCCCAGCGCAGCGTAGCCATCTCCCCGAGCCCATCGATATGGTCCGAATGAAAGTGCGTGAGAAAGACAGCCTCTATGTCGCCAATGTTGTAACCCATTCGCCAGATATTGCGCGTGCCATCCGTGCCGGCATCAACAACAAACATACGCTGACCCGCGATCACCAACACGCAAGGCCCTGAAGCTTTAGGGGAGGGCATGGGACCGCCGGCACCACAAAGGGCCAAGTGCAGCCCGTCGTCGAGCTCGGCCAGTTGATCGGCTGACATTCGAGCCTTCATACCTATTTCCATAATCTTGCTGGTTATACCGCTCGGCATGCACGCCGACAGACTCAAGGTCATTAGCAATACGATTACTTTGGCTGGCATGCGGCAATGCTCCCTGTTAGCTGACTGACAGTCGGTGGCAAACAGTTTTCACCGAAACTGCAGCCTACATCAAGGCTAAATCTCCTATGGCTGGGTTTTGTGCTTGGCAAACCGCAAATTGTTAAAAGACTTGTGTGTCGCTTCGATCCTCGACACGAATGAGGCTATCTACTTTGCTTGTATGACCAAAGCTAGGTAGCCAGAACCGTATCAAGGGTGTTGACCCAGAACCACCCATAGTAACGAATAATATGTGTTAACCATATGAAATATATACAATAAATTGGAAAATATCGGCGCTCAACACTTGGGCGAGACTCGCGGAATTGATTAGCAAAATCTACGAAAGCTAATCCAACGCCGCGGAAGCATGGATGGTAACCGCCAGCCGCATCGCGGCTAATACTCTGACAAAGCGGTATTGCACTCCATACAAAGTATTTTTAATCCCGGCTTCCCCCATACTTTCAAGCGACAGCCCGAACACTGATATTTTGATTTCGCTTTTCCACGTTGGGGGGGCGTTTGAAAAGTGTTGGGGGGAAGCAGATCGCTGTAATTCGAGAACAAGAGGTCTAACGCCGCGGGCTCACTATCGGTGGCTTGAAGGAGTCGTTCTTCGGCGGAGGGCTTACTTATCATTGGGCGAGCGTCTGTCGCCCCAGATTCTGCTACAACTAGGTTTGCCGATTCTGTGGCCGCTGAGACTGTCGTTAACCTGCATATCCACGGCAATTGGAATTTCAGCTTTTGAATGAGTTCGAGGCTCGCGGCCCAAAATGGACCACCTTCGATAACGTAGTCGCTCATCAGCATGCCGGTGATCGCACCACCCGGCTTGCCAGTAGAGGACGGCTGCAAGCCGATATCGATCATCTTGTAAGCCCATTCTTTATTGTGGTAGCCCTTTGAAGAGGGCGCCCCCAAACAAAACTGCCAGCAGTGTGTCATTTCATGCGCCAAAGTTTGTAAAACGTCGATAACGCGAGACCGCCCCATATGCGCAGGGTTAATGGCGATTTCGTGACAAAGTTGGCCTGATGGAGAAGACCAGCGATCAGGTACAAAGTAGCCCAGCGTTCCCGTCTGGCGCTGCACGGTGAACAAAACGGCCGGAAGCTCTCCATTAAATAAAGATACGTTGAAGTGTTGGTATGCCGTCTCTATAGCTTGATAGAGGGCTACAGGTGGATTTTCCGTTTGCCTTGACATATCAGGGATTTATAAATCCTCGATTTAATCTTATAGTTAAAAAACTAGGTAATTTCTGTTAAATGTCTGGTTAAAAAGTAATCAAAAACTCAATCGTACGAAGTTCATAGCTACTTTCCGTATACTCTTCATACTCAAACAGGCCATATGCCGGTGGGTTACTTGCCTTGCCATAGGCGAAGTTAATAGCGTTTAATCTACTAATTAATGTTCTGTGAGAGCGTTCAATGTGG
>JBFHCW010000088.1:0-8128 GCA_041585035.1 Litorivivens sp. | reverse complement strand
GCAAGGTAGGGCTCGACGATCGATTCATCAGAGCGAAGTCGGATCGATTCAGTTTCGGGGTCGTAGCTGACCTGGTATTTACTGCCCACCATGGTGTCCAGCGGACTACCGGAAACAGCGTCATTCATGGCTGTGAGCGCGATACGGAAGTCATCTCCGGTCATGCCCGCCACGTGGTGCACCGGTATGCTCAAATCGAGGGGAGAACCAAAATGCGAACGCAGTTGCGCATCACCAAGACCAATGGCGTGCGTCAGCTGCCCCACCAGAAGCAAGGCGAAAAAAGCTGCGTATCTAAAACGAGCAAGCATTTATTCGGCTCTTTGTCAACACTTATTGCGATTTGAAAGTCACGAAGACTCCCCCTAACCACAGAGTAGCGCAATTTCGCAATAATTTATAGTCGTGACACAGCTTTCTCTAAAAATCCGAAACCACAAATAGAGCGATAAGTCAACCTTTATTTAAATCCAGCCAAAAGCGCTGGCCACACCTCATGCACCGTCTTTAAATACCGGGTTGCGTTTATCTTTTCTGGCGCGTATCGCCTCTTCGAAATTTTGCGTCGTCATGCGCACAAACAATTGGGCATGCCCTTCGTAATTCATATGCGCATGTTTGCTGCTGGACTCCAGGCCTGCCCACATTAGCTGCTTGGTCATCTCCACACCCATTTGACTGAAGCCACTAATACGCTCAGCCAGCGCAAAGCACTCATCAAGCAGCGAATCCGCCGACACCGACCGCGAAACCAGACCAATCCTGTCGGCCTCCTCCGCATTGACATCGCGCCCGGACAGCATAATCTCGAAGGCACGGCTTGAACCTATTGCTCTGGGCAGCATATAGCTAAGACCCAACTCAGCCGCTGTCAGACCATTATTAATGCCCGCCGCACGAAAATAAGCCTTTTCAGACATCAGCCGAATATCAGTAGCCATCGCCAGACAAAAGCCGCCGCCAATTGCCGCGCCATTTATGGCACCGATTACCGGCTGGGGCATGTCGTGAATGGCTTTGATGACATCATCCAATACGCGCATGGCCCGGCGGGCAATACCCGGCATGGTCAGACCATCGAAGATGGACAGGTAGCCCGGATCTTCCAGATCCGCGCCGGAGCAGAACCCTTCGCCAGCACCGGTCAAGATCACCACGCGGATGTCGTTGTCAAAACCGACCTCTTCCAGCGCCTCCTTTAAGGGCACCATCACATCGAAAGCCATGGCGTTCATACGCTCAGGGCGATTGAGGGTTATCCGGGTCACATGGGGGCGGGGCTTATCGACAAGAATAAAAGACATGGTACGGCTCGTTGTGATTATGGTCGGGCCATTGAAAACCAGGCACCGACCAAAATCCATTAACAAGCCGCAATTAAGCGCGCGACGCGAACAATCTACTGATAGAGGGTAACGCGGTCATCGCCAAACATGTTGGCGCCGGGTGCCAGCAAATCCATATAGCGGTCGAAATACAAAAACTGCTTGAGCAGCAGCGTAAACGAGCGCGGGAAACGGATACCGTAGTCTCGAGCCACGGCTCCCAGCTCGGTCATCAGGCTGGTGACGCCATCGGGCTCAGAACCACCGCTGCCCAGCAGGTATTCTGGGTCCATCGCATCCAGTCGGCCAAACAAATGCTCGATATCACGGGCCAGGGCTTTTACATCCACCTCACTGCGAGTAACACCGATGGCGAGCATGGAATTCGCCATGGTCTGGTAGTCCTGCTCACTGACCGCCATAAACAGCTTGAAGGTCGCCTCCCACACACTCGGCTTAATGCGGCCGACCATACCGAAGTCGATAAAGCCGACCTGCCCGTTTTTAAGCAGCATCAGGTTGCCGCTGTGCAGATCGGCGTGAAAAAACTCGCACTGGGTCAAACTCGCAAACCAGGTATTCATGGCATTAAACAGACTTTCCGCCGCATCGTGGCCGGACGCCTTCAGCGCTTCAATATCAGTCAGTGCAACGCCATAGAAACGCTCCATGGTCAGCACCCGCTCGTTGCTGGCCTCAAGATAGGGCCTGGGCACCACTACGCTGGTATTGCCCGCGCCGGTGAGAAAACGCTCAAAGTGGATAAGGTTGTCAGCTTCCTTAACGAAGTCACACTCGTCCAGCATCGCCTGATACATCTCCTCCACCAGGTCGGCAATGGAGCCCCGATCCAGATTGGGGACAATCCGCTCGAACAGACGGGTAACAAAGTAAACCGCATTCAGGTCCGTGGTCAGGGTCGCCTTGACGCCCGGCTTTTGCACCTTGACGACAACTTGCTCGCCACTCAGCAAAGTCGCGGCATGGACCTGCGCTATAGAGGCCGATGCCAGAGGTTCCGGGCTGATATGCTCAAACACCCGATCCAGCGGCTTGCCCAGATCCTCTTCAATAATTGCCTTGACCTTGCGGAATGGGATTGCCGGAGTCTGGTCGAGGCATTTCTGAAACTCATCAACATATTCCTTCGGGAAAATCGAGGGAGAGCTGGCGATAAATTGACCAAACTTGATATAGGTGACGCCGAGCGATTCAAACAGTTCGCGCATCTCGGCCGGCGCGGGAACCCGCCAGTCAATTAACCAGCGCAAGGCCTTGGGGTAGACCGCGGCACAGGTCTGTAACAGGCGCACCGAGCCACGCACTCCAAGCTCAGCCATCTGCATGGGTCGACGACGTTGCGTAAATTTTTCAGCCATGAAGGGTTCGGCGCTCATAGATTCTTCCCTGACGGTAATGCGGACGGTAATTATACGCAAGTCCCGTCAAGAGAGTGAGTGACTTGGCCTTAAATCACACTAATTCACGCTATTGCAACACTGTGCAGGCATTTTTCCCAAAAGGCGGGTAAGTGAGGTTGGAGTGACTGTTATTCAACTGTTAGACCCTCTACAATGTTTCGCGTGTCAATATTACCCAGGATGACGATGTGCAGTTACCGATGAGACGACGCCAGCAGCTTGAAGAGCGACTTCGCAATGCCGAATCCTACGAGCAGTGGGCTCAGACAGCTCAAGCTTGGGACGATCTGGTCGGGCTCAGCCAATGGCGCAAGATGGATCAAACCCGCCTCTATGATCACGTCTCAATCCGCTACCGCCTGGACAGGCTCCGCGCACTGCGCAGCCGGCAGGATGATATTGGCCTGCTGTTTACGCTAAACGAGGGTATTCACGGCAACATGGCCGGCATGGGCAAGGCTGCCGTTCACTCCCGCTCAAAATTCGGCACCAAACACCTCATCGAAAATTATGTCGATGAAATAGCCGAAGCCCTGCAGCACATTGCGACTACCAACAATCCCAAAATCAGTTTTGAAGACAAGCTCGATTTCTTCAACCGCGCCAGCCAGTGCTATGGCCGTTCAGCCCTGATGCTTAGCGGTGGCGGCGCCCTCGGTTTCTACCATATCGGCGTGGTTAAAGCCCTGCTGGAACAGGACCTGCTACCCAATGTGATTTCCGGTTCGAGCGCAGGCTCCATCGTTGCGGCGGTACTGGGCACGCACAATGACGATGAAATGGAGCAGTTTATGGACGCGAAGCATCTCGCGTTCGAGGCCAAGCAGGAAGCGAGCTGGTTTAACCGCATGTTCCGTGGCACCCGCGCCAATATAGACATCCACGATCTGCAAAATCTGATCGCGCGGCTGATTCCGGACATGACCTTTGAAGAGGCCTACCACAAAACCGGACGCAACATCTGTATCTCCATCGCACCGGCCGAGCCGCACCAGACCTCGCGGCTGCTGAATGCCATCGCCTCGCCTAATGTCTACATCCGCACCGCCGTGCTGGCGTCCTGCGCGGTACCGGGCGTTTACCCTCCGGTCAGCCTGCAGGCCAAAAACGTCTATGGTGACAGCCAGCCCTATCTGGCTTCGCGCAAATGGATTGATGGCTCGATTTCCGACGACCTTCCGGCCAAGCGTCTGTCACGTATGTACGGCGTCAATCATTTTCTGGTCAGCCAGATCAACCCGGTCGTACTGCCCTTTATCAGCCGCAAGAAAAAGCGCGGTGGCCTGTCCTCTGTGTTTACCGGTATCGGCCGCGCTGCACTGACCGAAGTGTTGGATGCCCAGCGCTTTATTTCCCAGAACTACCTGCAGGACATGCCGAGGGTCAATATGGTGCTCAACAGCATGCACAGCCTGGCCAAGCAGGAGTACTCCGGGGATATCAATATCGTACCGAGCTTTCGCTTTTATGATCTGCGCAAGCTGCTGGCCAAACTCTCTGAAGAGGAACTGGTCGGCCTAATGCGTGAAGGTGAGCGCGCCGCCTGGCCTCAAATTGAAACCATCCGCACCTGCACCAAAATCAGCAAGGTGCTCGATGGGATTCTCGAAGACCTGCAGGACCTTGAAGTTGAGGCGGTGCGCAAACTCCAGGGCGTCTAGGTTCTAGGCGCTTTCACCACCACCGTCAAACGGGACACACAGATCATCCGCTCCTGCGCATCATGTATCCGGGTTTCCCACACCTGAGTAGTACGCCCTATATGGAATGGACGGCAAGTTCCTGTGACACGGCCCTCAGTCGCCGAACTCAGGTGATTGGCGTTTACCTCCAAGCCGACCACGATTGACCCGGGGTCTGCGGCAAGAAATCCAGCCACGCTACCCAAGGTTTCCGATAGCACGACCGACGCACCGCCGTGCAACAAGCCAAAAGGCTGGCGAGTGCGCTCATCAACCGGCAGCGTGGCCACCAGATAATCATCACCGATTTCCACAAATTCAATGCCGAGATAACTGGCGATACTGCCACTCTGCATTTGATTAAGCTCTTTAACGCTTGCAGGCTGCTTCCACAAAGACATCACTTACCCTTACACTTGCCACTCAAAGAGAACAGTCTACCGTTCCAAAACAATTAAGAAAGCAGGACTTAACGCACAAAGACTGTGCAACGGACAACAACTATCAACGCTGCCAATCCCCGACAATTTGCCCTAGGCGTAGGCCTCGGTATTCTGACTGTATTTCTCGGCAGCACCGTCGCTGCGGCGGGCAAGCACCTGAGCAGCCAGGTGCATATCTCGGCTATCGTACTGGCCCAATACCTGATCTGCTTTGTCATGGTGCTGCCCTGGTGGCTGCGCAATGGCAAACGCGCGGTACTGACCAAGCGCCCCTGGACCCACATCATTCGCGGCGTCAGCGGCTGCGCCTGCTTTTATACCTACTATCTGGCCATGCAGCATATGCCGTTGGTAGAAGCGACCCTATTTCGCAACACAGCCCCACTGCTCGTCCCGCTGGTGATACTGGTGTGGTATCGTAGCGCGATACCCGCTGCCCGCCTGATCCCTTTGATCATCGGATTTGCCGGCGTGACGCTGGTCCTGCGCCCCACCTTCGACGGGATTAGCGTATGGCAGTTAATTGCCTTGAGCTCGGGCGTCGGTCTGGCCATCTCCATGGTCGGCACCCGGGAGCTTGCGCGCACGGAACCGGAAAGCCGGATCCTGTTCTACTACTTCACCATCTCACTGCTGTTCGTATTGCCCTTCTTTGCGCTTAACTACCAACCGATCCCGGTCGATGCCCTGCCCTGGCTGGCCTACGTTGGCGTGGTGATGTACGGCACCTTTGTCATTTACACCAAGGCCTTTGCCTATGTGCCCTCGTCGATACTGGCACCCACGAGCTATTTCGCATTGGTATTCAGCGGTTTGCTGGACTGGATGATCTGGGGCGTCGTCCCAGACACGCCGACCGTCGTCGGCATTGCGCTCGTGGTCAGCGGCGGGCTGCTGATTCTGCGGACACCCGGCACAGGGGCCGACGACAATTGAGAAGGGGGGCTCTCCCCGCCTGGCGCAAACCTCGGAGCCTAAAACGAAAAAACCCGGATGGCATCACCACCCGGGTTGGTTCACTTGATTGCAGTGAGACTTAGTAGCTCCACTTGGCGCTCAGGCCCCAGCTGCGACCCACTTCCTGCTCCAGGATGGTGACATTGCGACCAGAAGAATTCTCCTGCTCGAATTCACGCTCCTCTTCCAGAATGTTCTGCACCTTCAAACTCACAGACAGCGTCTCTGTCGGATAGTAGGTGTAGGTCATATCCAGCGAGTGGAAGGGTTGCTCGAAGGCATCGTCGTTGCCCGCGACCCCGGCAAAGTAGATGCGCTCACCAAACACGTTGTAGATCAATGAGGCACTGTGAATACCGCCCGGTGAATCGTAACCCAGTTGGGCATTCATCACGTACTCGGAGTGACCGGTGAGTCGACGCGTCTCATTGGTCAACACGTTGTTGGTGGTATCAATCTCAACTTCCGAATCACTCAGCGCCATGTTGCCGGACACAAAGAAGCCGTCGATACCGATCAGGTCAGCAGGCACTGTCAGCAGCCCCTCAACCTCGACACCATAGATGTCACCGGATTTGGCGTTCTCGTAGGTCAGCACCACGTTGTCGTCCGAGCCTGGCTGGCGAACCGTCTCGATCGGCGCACTGATATCCTTGTAGAACAGAGACACGGTAAAGTTGTCACCGTTCTCGTAAAAGAACTCTGCACGAAGATCCAGATGATCGATGTCAGATTTCTCTACAAAGGGATTACCGCGCACCCGCTGGTTAATCTGCGGATCGATATAAACCACTTGCGCGGTTTCACGCAGGTCGGGGCGAACCACGGTTTGCGCATAGCTCGCACGCAGTTGGTACTCCTCTGAGCCAAACAGACCGTAGTCAGAGAAGGTCAGAGCTGCCGAGTGATACCAGTCGTCTTCGATAAAGGCAAAACGCTGATTTGGATCTTGCAGCGCCTGAATCTGCGCCTGAACTGCAGCACCACTGAAGTCCAACAGGTCTACCGTCAGCAGCGCCTGTTTGTACTCCTCCCAGCGTGAGCCAACGGTAACCCGCCAGTTCTCACTGAGGCGCACATCTATCTCACCGAAGTAAGCGTTCAGCTTGCGGGCAGCCACGTAGCTCTCTGTCCCGAAGTTACTGCCCAGCGACGCGCTAAAGTTATTATCGAGATCGCCCAGCACCGGGTCTGACATGACGCGGCCGGGGCCACCTGCCAGCACCGAGCTGGAAAGCCCGGTCGTGCTCACATTAAACGTGTACTGGTAGTACTCCCGAAATTTTTCAGACGCGGCGTAGCCGGCCTTCAGCGTGACCTCGGTTTGATCCAGATAGACCGGCAATTCAAAACTGCCACCCCAGCTCTCTTCCTTGTCTTCCAGTTCAAGAAAGGTATGCTGGCCAGCCGCCGGGGCCGGGGAAATCTGGGCGAAACCGGTGGCTAGATCAGTGGTGCCGTTGTAGTTGGTCTGGTTAGGCACATCGGTAGTAACCTGCGCGTCCGAGTAGAACCAGGAAAAACGCAGCGGCTCCAGGAAGGCCAGATGCTCGCTCCAGTTGTAGAGGTACTCCAGACCTTCGAAGCTGTGTTCGCCGGTCAGTTGGTACATCTCCAGAGCGCGCTCTTCGGTCCGGGTCTGGTAGCCGATAACCTGACTGCCATCAGCAGGCGTGTTGTTTGAATCGAAGCCTCTGGAAATACTCGCGTCTTTGACATCGTGCTGAATGTCGAAGTAGCTCAAGCCAACCGCGTGGGTATTGCCATATTCAGCACCCAGTGTTGCCGAGTAGGTCTCGCGCTCTTCTTCCGTGGTGCGACGGACATCCGTATAACGCTCATCGGGATTTCCGATTTCGCGCTTCATCTGATCCTTGTTACGGAATTTTTCGCCGATAGAGGCACTCAGTGAGCCACCGACGAGCCACTGATAACCCACGTCCCAGGAATTACCCAGCGCGAGTTTGTAATCCGTGTCGGGTTTGTTATCGAGGTTCTCACCCAGGCCAATTTTGCGCGGCAGGGCCAGCATCAGATTGCGCTGGATCTGCTCGGCTTGCTGGGCCGTGGTGTTGTTTCCGGCGTCGTTCTCAGTGTTGAAAATATTGCTCTGGGAAATATCACCTTGGTAACGCGCAATAGCCCCGGCAATTTCATCAGGCAGAGGCTTGATGCTGCTGTCGTTGTATTCCAGGCCTTTATGGCTGATGTTGTTACCGCCCGTGCCCACACTGAAGCTCATCAGCGGCGCTTTCGGAAAGGTTTTGGTCCGAACATCGATGGCACCACCGCCAAAGTTG
>JBFHCW010000087.1:0-8167 GCA_041585035.1 Litorivivens sp. | reverse complement strand
TGAGCTGGCAACCACCCCGGTTGGTTTGGGTAGTTTTGCTGCAGCGCGAGCCATGTCGACCCGCAACGACGATCCACAGGCGGCCTCACGCCCATGGGATCGGGACCGCGATGGCTTTGTTTTGTCTGACGGTGCCGGTGTACTGGTGCTCGAGGAGCTTGAGAGTGCTAAAGCTCGGGGAGCAACCATTTATGCGGAATTGCAGGGCTTTGGCATGAGCGCCGACGCCTTTCATATGACCTCGCCGCCGGAAGATGGCAACGGAGCCGCCCGTGCCATGCAGGCGGCGCTGGCCGATGCCGGCGTTAATGGCGCTGACGTGCAGTACATTAATGCTCACGGCACCTCGACTCCTGCCGGTGATGCGGCGGAAGCCCGCGCCGTAAAAACCGTTTTTGGGGAGGCCGTGCATCAGCTGGCGGTCAGCTCGACCAAGTCCATGGTGGGGCACCTGCTGGGTGCGGCCGGCGCTGTTGAAGCGATTTTCACGGTGCTCGCGATTCGCGATCAAATTGCCCCGCCCACC
Source organism: Litorivivens sp. (assembly GCA_041585035.1). GTDB lineage: Bacteria > Pseudomonadota > Gammaproteobacteria > Pseudomonadales > Spongiibacteraceae > Litorivivens. The sequence goes on along the minus strand of JBFHCW010000087.1, from coordinate 7,641 downwards.
ATCAACCTCGATAATCCGGACGACGAATGCGACCTGAATTTTGTGCCCCACAAGGCGCAGAATCTGCCCATCACCCGGGCTTTGTCGAACTCCTTCGGTTTCGGCGGTACCAACGGCAGTCTGCTGTTTGGCAAAGTCGATTGAGGGTGAACTCTCGAGCTATAGCCATGCCAACGCTGCATAACGGGAAACCAAGCCGTTCTGTTTCTCTTGAGGATCGCGGTTGGTCGCTGGGAGAGGCCCTGTTTGAAACTCTGCTGGTTCAGCAGGGCAATCCAGTCTGGTTGGAGGAACATCTGGCGCGTCTGGCTTGGGGTTGTGAGCGCCTGCAATTTGATTTTCCCGAGCAGGCGTTGCGTGACGATATCAATCAACTATTGAGCGAAAGCGCACACGACCGAGCGGTACTGCGTTTATGTTTGAGTGGCGACAGTCTCGGTGTCCGTGGTTATGGCGCGGTCAGTCGCAGGCCTCATCGCTACTGTCAGCTGGCAGCCCTGGCGCCGCCTGTCAGACAATATTGGGACGAGGGCATTCGCGCCTTCGTCGCGAAAACCCGGCTGCCGGAGCAGGCTGAACTGGCGGGAATCAAACACAGCAATCGCTTGCCCCATGTACTGGCGAGAGCTGAGCGCAAAACGACGGACTTTCCGGAAGGGCTTATGCTGTCAGCGTCCGGATTGGTTGTAGAAGGTATCGCCTCCAATTGTTTTATTGTCGCCAACGGTGAAGTAAAAACGCCGCTGCTCGATAGGGCTGGAGTGGAGGGCATTGTCCGGCAGAAGGTCATTGAGGTTTTGCGTGCAAAGGGCGTCGTCATCAGGGAAACACGGCTTACGCTAGGCGATGTTGAGTGCGCAGATGAACTGTTTTTCTGCAATAGCCTGATTGGCCTCTGGCCGGTGCGTCAGCTCGATTGTCTATCATTTTCGTCTTTCACCTTGTGCCAGCGGGTGCAAAAGGAATTGGAATCCGTCTGGTATGTTTAAGTGGTTAAAACGGCTGCTGCCCTTGAGTCTGGTTTTTTTGACCTTGGCAGCATTGGCAGTGCTCTGGGCGGACCAGCAGCTCACGCGGCCTTTGAATGTGGCCGATGGCGACTACCTGCTCGACCTGAAGCCCGGTACGGGCTTTTCCCGTATGGCAGCGAATCTTGCGGCTGATCAGGTGATTGATTATCCGGTGGAGTTGCTAAACGTCTATGCGCGTTTTGCCGGTTACGCAAATGCTATTCAGTCGGGTGAATACCGTTTGCAGCCGGGCCTGAACAGCTACGATCTGCTGGCACTGCTGGTCAGTGGCGAGGTGGTGCGTTACCGGGCGACGCTGATCGAGGGCTGGACCTTCGACGACCTGCGTGCATATCTTGCCGCACACCCGGATCTCGATAAACGCTTTGATTCCGGTGCACCCGTATGGCCACAGCTGGGCATCGACAAACCGCTGCATGAAAACCCGGAAGGGCTGTTTTTCCCCGATACCTACAGTTTTGTAAAGGGGGCTACCGATATTGGCATCATGAAACGTGCCTATCGTCGCATGCTGACAGTGTTGGACGAGGAGTGGGCAGGCAGGCGTGAAGGTTTGCCTTACCCCGCCCCCTATGCCGCATTGATTATGGCCTCGATTGTTGAGAAAGAAACCGGGCAGCCGCACGAGCGTCAACGTATCGCTGGCGTTTTTGTCAGTCGTTTGCAGAAAAATATGCGTCTGCAAACCGACCCTACGGTGATCTATGGTCTGCCTCATGTGGAAAGAAACAACCTGAGATCTAGGCATCTTGCTGATGCGAGCAACCCCTACAACACCTATCGCCACAAGGGTTTGCCGCCGACGCCGATTGCCATGCCAGGCAGAGCGGCGATTCATGCTGCGCTCCATCCGCTCCAGGACGGCGCCCTGTTTTTTGTGGCAAAGGGCGATGGCAGCCACCAGTTTTCGGAAACACTGGAACAGCACCAGCAGGCAGTGCGAGACTATCAACTGCAACGGCGCAAGGACTATCGTTCTTCGCCGGCTAAACAATAAACAAAAGGTTGGCTGTGAGCGGAAAATTTATCACTCTCGAGGGTACTGAAGGGGTTGGCAAGTCCACCAATCTCTCGGTGATTGCGCAGTGGCTTGAAAGCCGCCGGATCCCCTATATCCAGACCCGCGAGCCGGGTGGTACGCCGCTGGCCGAACAATTGCGCGAGCTGCTTTTGTCGCCGCGCGACGAAAAGGTGGATCCAAAGGCGGAGCTTCTGATGGTCTTTGCTGCCCGAGCCCAACATCTGGCAGAAGTTATTAAACCAGCGTTGGCCCGAGGCGAGTGGGTGTTGTGTGACCGTTTTACCGACGCCACCTTTGCTTATCAAGGCGCGGGGCGGCAGCTTCCGCAGGCATTGATTGTGCAGCTTGAGCAATTGGTGCAAGAAGGACTGCAGCCCGATTGCACGGTGCTGCTGGATCTCTGTCCATCGGTTGGTCTGGCGCGCGCGCAGGAAAGGGGCGAGCTGGATCGATTTGAGGCTGAAGCGCAGTCTTTTTTCGAGCGGGTGCGCGATGCTTACCTGAAACGCGCTGCCGCTGATCCTGCGCGGTTTCAGATCATCAACGCAGACCAATCCATGGATGCCGTGGCCGAGGATATACGAAGATCGCTGGATGCCATGCTTCCGGGAGCCGCGCATGGCTGAGAACATACTGCCCTGGCAGGTGTCGCAATGGGATCAACTGGTGCGCGCTCAGGAAGAGGGGCGTCTCGGTCATGCGTTACTGTTGTCCGGGCCGGGCGGCATTGGCAAGCAGCGTTTTGCCAGAGCACTGATGCACTGGCTGGTTTGCGAGCAACCTGCTGCGCAGGGCGCCTGCGGCAGCTGCAGGGCTTGTCATTTCGGGCTAGACAATCCGGATGTTCATATCATTGAGCCGCCTGAAGGCAAGCGTCAGATCGGTGTGGATCAGGTTCGAGAGCTGGTGGGTGTGTCGGCTCAGACCGCGCACCGCAGCGGCGGTCGAAAGGTGATTCTGATCCAGCCCGCCGATGCCATGAATACCAATACCGCCAATGCGCTGCTAAAAACCCTGGAAGAACCGACCGGGGATACGGTGCTGATACTGATCAGTGATGAGCCGGCGCGCCTTTTGCCCACCATTCGCTCACGCTGTCAGCAGATTCCGTTTCCGGTTCCCGCGCGCTCTCTGGCGCTCGACTGGTTGAAAATGACCGTCGCCGAGTCGCAGCAGTGTGAAGTCTGTCTGGATGAAGCCGGGGGGCGGCCGCTGGCAGCTCAGGCCCTCTTTGAAAATGATGGTTTGGCGGCACGCCAGCGCTGTGATGAGACCCTGCAGGGCTGGGTTGAGGGGCAACTGAATCTGTCTCAGGCGTCGGACACCTTAAAGGAGTTTGAGCTGGACTTTCTGCTGGAATGGTTGGCCCAGCGCAGTCATCACCTGCTGCTGGCAGTGATGGGCGGTGACGGCTACAGTGTCAATACGGTGTGGCAGCGCTGGCTTAACCGTCCCGCCGCAGATATTCTCAGGTTTCAACAGGAGGTGCTGGAGCTGCGGGCTCAGGTTCAGCGAGGGGTTGCAGTCAACCGGGTCCTGACCATGGAATCGTTGCTGCTTGGCTGGAGTCAGTCGCAACAGCGCGCGGGGCTTGGCCTGTAGCAGCCATGCCGTTATGCTTGTGGCTTGGCCAGTTTCTGGTTTGGTCTTCAATTTAGTTCTTTCTGTTTTGGTTATAGGAGCAAAGTAAGAATGGCACTCAACCCGGGTGGTAAAGGTGGCATGCTGTCACTGAACATCAAGGATAAGTCTGTGCTGTTCAGCGCCTACATGCCCTTTGTTCAGGGCGGTGGCTTGTTCATTCCTACCAACAAGCCATATCAGGTAGGCGATGAGGTTTTTATGCTGCTTACCCTGATGGAAGAACCAGAGAAAATTCCGGTCGCTGGCAAGGTGGTGTGGATTACTCCGCGCGGGGCGCAGGGAAACCGCAGCCCTGGTGTCGGCGTCCAGTTTATCGGCGATGACGATACCGCCAACCGCAAAATTGAGGAATATCTGGCAGGCATGCTGGACTCTGACCGCGCAACGCACACGATGTAACACGGCTCGACGTGCACTCAGCTCAATCCCGGTGATTGGCGCCTTTCGCATTGTGCGGCGCGACATTCAACCCGTTCGGGTACAGGAACAGACACTATGTTGATCGACAGCCACTGTCATTTGGACAGACTGGATCTTTCTCCTTATGACGGAAATCTTGACGCAGCGCTGCAAGCCGCGCGCGAACGCGGTGTGGAACGCATGCTCTGCATAGGTATTGATCGGGGCAATGCTCAGACCGTGATTGATATCGCCCAGCGCCATCCGGATATCTATGCCTCGGTCGGCATTCACCCACTGGATCTGGCCGATGAAGTTGAAGCGACAGAGGCTTTGGTAGCATTGTCCGACAGCGACAAGGTGGTTGCCATTGGTGAAACCGGTCTCGATTATTATTACTCCGAAGACAACAAAGCGGCGCAGCAGGCCAGTTTTCGCAACCACTTGCGCGCCGCTGCCCAAACACGCAAGCCGGTTATCGTACACACCCGCAATGCCCGCCAGGATACGCTGGATATTATCGGTGAAGAGTCCGACCCCGACGTGGCAGGGGTTCTGCATTGTTTCACCGAAAGCCGGGAGATGGCTCACGCGGCGCTGGATATGAACTTCTACATTTCCTTCTCCGGCATTATCACCTTTAAAAATGCTGCAGATTTACGCGAGGTGGTTGCCAGCGTGCCGCTGGATCGTATGCTGGTCGAAACCGATTCTCCCTATCTGGCGCCGGTGCCGTTTCGGGGCAAGAAAAACGAGCCAAAATATGTGGTGGAGGTGGCGCAGTGTGTCGCTGACATCAAAGGCATATCTTTTGACGAGGTGGTCGCGCAGACCGCCGAGAATTTTAATCGCCTGTTCAATCTGGCTGCATGAGAGGCTGAGCTTTTGTCTGACTTGCTGAAAACCCCGTTGTATGACCTTCATCAAAAACTGGCTGCCAAGATGGTTCCCTTCGCAGGCTATGCCATGCCTGTGCAGTACGCCGATGGGGTGCTCAAGGAGCATCTGGCGACCCGTGAAAGCGCGGGCCTGTTTGACGTCTCGCACATGGGGCAGATTCGCCTGAACGGCGAGGGCATCGCCGAGGCGCTGGAGAAGGTGCTGCCACAGGATGTCATCGGCCTTGGTGAAAACCGCCAGCGCTATGGCCTGCTGACCAATGAACAGGGCGGCATTCTGGATGACCTGATGTTTGCCAATTGTGGTGACCACTTCATGCTGGTGGTAAATGCCGCTTGCAAGCACGAGGATTACGCTTGGCTTCGCACGCACCTGCCTGACAGCATCGATATGACCCTGCTTGAGGATCGTGCGCTGCTGGCTCTGCAAGGCCCCAAAGCCCGGCAGGTAATGGCACAGCTTGCACCCGGCGCGGAAAAGATGGTGTTTATGGATACTGCCGATCTTACGGTGGCCGGTGTTGACTGCTGGGTGAGTTGCTCTGGCTATACCGGCGAAGACGGCTACGAGATTTCCGTTCCCGCCGCAAGCGCTCAGGCTGTGGCCGAGGCGCTGCTCGCCAATGAGGCGGTCTCTGCTATTGGTCTGGGTGCGCGTGATTCCCTGCGGCTGGAAGCGGGACTTTGCCTCTACGGCCATGATATCGATGTGGGCAAAACGCCGGTAACGGCGAATCTGAAATGGGCCGTGTCAAAGGCCAGACGTCCCGACGGTGAGCGAGCAGGGGGGTACCCTGGCGCCGAAGTTGTTGCCAAGCAGTGGCAGGAGGGGGGCGATAGTCGCCGCGTGTTGCTGGATATTGATGGTCGCGCACCGGTCCGTGAGGGAGCGCCAATCGTGAATGATCAGGGTGAAAAGGTTGGCATCGTCACCAGTGGTGGCTTCGGGCCCAGCGTGGGCAAGCCGGTTGCAATGGGCTATGTGGATGTCAGTGCCCTGGATGCCCCCGTGTTTGCCGAGGTGCGCAAGAAGAACATTCCGGTCAGCCCGCGCAGCAAGCCCTTTGTTGAACAGCGTTACTTTCGCGGCTGATACTTCGTGAGCAGCTACCCACTGGGCATTATTGAAGGCTTTTACGGCCGCCAGTGGTCTTGGGCTGAGCGTCATTCGATGGCGAGCTTTTTGGCCGCAGCCGGCTACAGTCATTACCTCTACGCGCCCAAGGGCGACGCCTCCCTGCGCAGCCAATGGCGCGAGCCCTTTGCTGAGCTGACCGCGCTGAAGTCTCTGGCGACGGCCTGTCATGAGAACGGTCTGGCCTTTGGCGTCGGCTTGTCGCCTATGGGGCTGCAGATTCGCTACACCGACGCCGATAGAAAGCTGTTGGCAGCCAGAGTAGGCGAGTTGTCATCCGTTGGCCTCGACACGCTCTGGATATTATTTGATGACATGCGCGGTGACCTGACCGATATTGCGGCCACCCAATGCAGGGTAATGGCCGATGTGCGGGCAATCTTTGACGGACAGCTGGCGGTGTGCCCGAGTTACTACAGTTTTGACCCGGTGCTGGACGACGTGTTTGGCCAGCGCCCGCCGGGCTATCTGGAGCAGCTGGCCGGCGGTTTGTGCGATTCCATTGATATTCTCTGGACCGGAAATCAGGTGGTCAGCCAAGCGATTACCCCAGCGGACTGCGAACGCTTTACCGCGCTGGCGGGGCGAAAACCCCTGCTGTGGGACAACTACCCGGTAAACGATGGCCGCAAGACCAGTCCGTTTCTGCATCTTGCGCCCTTTTCTGGCCGGGCCGGGTTAAAGCCTGTCAGCGCAGGGCACTTTGCCAACCCGATGAATCAGTCGAATCTGTCAAAAATTCCGCTTTCTACCCTGCCGGCGCTGGTCGATGGCTACACTGACCAAGCGGTTTTGATGGGCAGAGCGCTGGATCACTTGCCCGAGGTACTGTCCCGACTGATAACGCGGGATTGGCAGCGATTCCAGCGCGAGGGCCTGGATGGGATAAGCGCGGCCGACAAGCAGGCTTTGCGGAGCGATTACCAGCAGATTGAGCACCCTGTGGCCAATGAGGTCGTCGATTGGCTAGGCGGCGGCTATGATTTCGACCCGGATTGCCTGACTGGCTAGGCGGGCGTCAGCGGTTGCGCAATGGCACGGCTTGCGGTAATGTCTGCACCCCATGTTTACATGGTAAACATGAGTTGCGGGTGCCGCACTGACATTGATGGCACAGCAGGTTGCGAAAACCTGACCCGCGACGAGCGATCGACCCTGAACGCCCGTCGGTTTCAACGACTGCCGGTTCGCCGGTGATGTGTTCAAGCTGCACTGCAGCCAATAACTCAAGTGATGTGAGGAAAACACATGATTTACGAAGGCAAGGCCATTTCGGCCAAGTTCCTGGATAACGGTATTGCTGAGCTGTGTTTTGATCAGCAAGGCGAATCAGTCAACAAATTCGACCAGTTGACCCTGCGGGATCTGGACGAGGCCACCAAAGCCTTGGCCAAGGAAAAAGACCTGAAAGGGGTTCTGGTAACCAGCGGAAAATCGGTCTTTATTGTCGGTGCCGATATCATGGAATTCACCGACATGTTCAAGCTGCCTGACGACGAGCTGAAAGGCTGG
>JBFHCW010000086.1:0-8518 GCA_041585035.1 Litorivivens sp. | reverse complement strand
GGATAGTGAGGCCAGCGTGCTCCGCACAAAAGCGGATAAGTCGGGCTATTGGACTGGTCACCATGCGTCACTCCCCAGCTTGAGCTTACTTTCAGCGGCAATAAGGAAAACACCCGAGGTGACAATGCGGTCGCCTTCTGCAAGGCCCTTGCGGATGACAATATGCTGGCCATCGTTGTAGCCCGTTTCCACTTTTACTGGCTGCAGTCGCCCTTCACCCAGGTCCTTGAACACTATGCGTCTGTCACCGGCGACCACCACAGCATCCAATGGCACCAGCAATTGCTCACCCAGACGTTTGTACAACCACACGTCAGCAAACTGTCCGGGTGCAAAAGTGTTGTGGGGGTTCTGCAGGCTCAAACGCACCCGCGTACTGCGCGTGGTGCCGCTTACGAAGGGGCTAATCAGATCTACGCGTGTTTCTTTCTCTACACCACTATTCAGCAGGTTCACCCGCGCAGACATGCCCTCATGAAGTAGCGGAATATCCTGTTCGTAGGCATAGGCTTCCACCCAGACTTTATCCAAAGAAGCCGTTTGCAAAACACTTTGGCCGCGCTGCACCGCGGCGCCTTCGGTTAATTGACTGCTGACGATAACCAGCGGCTGCGGCGCCAGTATCGGAATATGCGATTGGGCGCCCCTGCGTTCTATGGTCTGAATCTGCTCAGGCAACAAGCCCGCCAGCCGCAGGCGTTCGCGGGAAGCCTGTAAGGTAGGGCTATTCTTAGCAGGATCGCGCTTATAGCTTTGATAATGTGCTTCCTGCAAGGCAAACAGTTCAGGACTGTAAAGCGAAAAAAGCGGCTCACCCCGGTTAAAACGCTGGCCGGGCTCCAGAGCCTGTATCTCGCTTACCCAACCCCCGTACTGCAGATTAATCGCCTTTACTCGGCTCTGATCAAATGCAATTTTCCCCTGCAGTCGCAAAGGAAAGTGAAACAGCTTTCGCACCACCTCGCCGGTTTTTATACCAACAGTCTGACGACGGTTTTCATCTACCCGGATAGTGCCGCTGCTCAGTTCGTCACGCGTCACCGGGACCAGATCCATGCCGCAGATCGGGCAGGTGCCGGGCGTTGCAGATTTCACCGAGGGATGCATGGAACAGGTGTGGTAGGCAACTTCGCCCGCAGCCGGGGCGCTGACCAAGGTCAGGCCCTCGCGCCCTGTTGCCATATCAAACACCAGATCGACATGCTGGCTCTGACCGCTTTCATCCTCCCAGGCTATATCCACGGCCAGAGGCCACTCGCCCTTCATGGCCAGATCAAAAGTTCCCTTATAGCGCCCTTCGCCTACAGACTTGATGTTAGCCGCGCTGCGCATCGCCGGCATACTGCCCATAGCCGGCATTTCCGCCACGGCGCGCACCGTCGCGTTATTCAGTGCCTTGCCCTGCTGATCTTTCACATGAATCAGCAAGGTGTTTTCGCCCACGGCGGGCGGACTTTCTTCCAGTGCAATCTGCACCTGCAACTGACCGGCCTGGATTGAATCGGTCCCAGACACTGCTTTCGCGGCATTATCTGCCTTAAAATCGCAGCCACCCAATACCGATACGAACAATAAAACAAGATAAACAGGTTTCATGGCGTTAACTCCTTAGCCATTGAAGCTTCCTTCGCTGATTGATCCGGCGTTCTTTTCTCAACCGCCATGCCATCTAGAAATACACGCCCGGCGGCCGCGATAAATTCAGCGCGGCTCAAGCGCAGTTCGCGTTGCGCGCCGTAATAGCGTTTGTGGGTGTCCAGATTTTCCTGTTGGGCAAGCAGGAGACTTTGGAAATCAATTGCGCCAGCCCGAAAGTCCGCAAGGCTCGCCTCCAGCTGCTCACTGGCCATCGGCAGAAGTTCCTTTTCATATAGTCCCCCCCGCTCGAAATGCTCCTGCCAACTCAAAAAGCTGCGCCGCAGTGTGCTTTCAAGTTGCAGCATGCTGTCGCGCTGCTGCCACTTCAGCGCATTCGCCTGCGCGGTGAGGCTATCTCCGCGAGCCTGGCGTTTGCCAAAATCCAGCGGCAGGTTCATCCCGACACCCACCATCCAGCGCTTGTCTTCGTTTTCCCAGAGGGTGTTGTAGCGTGCCATCAGCGCCACATCCGGCAAGCGATCTTTCTTTTCCTGTGCCAGACGATCAGACACTTCAGACTGATTCGCCAGCAGGGTTTCTATAGCGGGGTGTTGTTTCAGCCGGGCGAGGCTGGCGTTCAGGTAGCCTAATTCCGGGGTCATTGGCGCCAAGCGAGTGCCAGTCTCTTCAATACCGTTTTCGATGCCGGTCGCAGACGCGAGGAGAATTTCATTGCGCTGCGTTAGCTTATGCAGGTCGGCAGCGTCCTGTTTCAGTCTCAGCAGCTGTTGCTGGGCTCGAAGCAAGGCCGACCGGGCTGTACTGCCGCTTCGATACCCGGCCCACAGCTGCTCGACAATTTGCTCGAGCACCGCAACATGCTCTTTGCTTAGCGCCAGTGTTGAACGGGAATGCAGCCACTGGGCGTAGGCCTGTCTAACTCGCAAGGCAATATGGATACGCTCACGATCTAGTTCTGCGTGGCTTTTGCGAACCTGAGCCGTTGCCAGCGAGCTATCGAGAGCCAACTCCCCCGGCCACGGCAGCGTCTGTGACAACTCTATTTGATAGCCGTTATCAACCTGATTTGAGGAATACGTTTCTGGCGCGATACCAAAGTTCAGCCGAGGCTCGGCGAAACGCCCCGCAGCCTTCACATTTTGGCTGTGGGCATTCAAGCGGCTTTGCTGCGCTTGTAAGACAGGCGCACAAATCAGCGCCAGAGAAACCAGTTCGCGTTCATTGGCTGGCGCAGGTTTTAGACATTCAGACCTTAAGATCCCATCCGCATGGAGGTGCGGCGACATGCTGGCAAGTCCCGCAAACAGCCAGACTCTAAATAATTTCAATTTCATTTTTCTCACCCATTGAATCGATCAGCGCGTCAAACGCACGCGCAAATATTCCGGCTGCACTAGCGCAGCCCTATGGCGAGAAGGGTTTAAATTCGAAGGCGGAGTGTAGAGAGGTAGGTTGTGCGCCCTGCACGGGCGAGCGTATGATCAACGTAATGTGAGGCGGTTACAGCGGTGGGTGCTGCCAAAGAGTAAAGATCGGAGGACACTGCAGTGGGAGGTAGCTTCAGCAGCGGCTGAACATCCAAAAACAAGGCGTCGTGTTGATCCTCAGGATCGCTGCCCGTGAGCTGCAGCTGCACATCAAAGTCACAGCAGCCGCCCTGCGTCGATGGCATGGAGTCCATCGCATCACCGTCACAGCAGCAATGCTCCATCGCCCCGCTCATACTTTCGTCGAGCTGACAGGCAAACACGCCCTGCGCCTGAACGGCAAGGCTCAGCAGTAGCGCTACTACCAGCTCAATGCGGCGATCAAATTTTGGCAAGGTCAGTTTGTACATTCAGAGTGTTCGTTTTGCACTTGAAGAAATAGTAAACCCTTGAGTAGGGTCAGGGTCAACAGATCGTCGCTGTCGATGCCGCTATGGGCCTAACGACGCTCCCGTGAAAAATCGACTGCGGCCTTTCCACCCCTACGCCCAAGCAATTGAAATATAAACACAATAGACCCTAGCTGCCTCCGTTCCGGCAACTGTCCGCAGTGAGTGGCACTGCACTTGCGCGAGGTAGCTTCGCTTGTGTCAGCGAAAGCTATTTCAAGGGATGTCTAAGCCCTTTTCCAACCACCTTGTTCACCGATCTCAGCGCCGCATACACCTTATGCGAGGTTGTGTCTTGTACCTGTCGGATAAGAAAGGTTTTATCTCGAGGCGCCCCCAGCCGTTCAAACAGGGAAAACAGAACCCGAGCTATCAGGAAATGCATGATCTCGATGCCCTGCACCGCGCCATCGACGCCTTGCTCAGCATTGGACTGCCAGCCTTTTAGCCGTAAGCGCTGTTTTTTCAACAGCACGAGGTCACTACGAGTGACGGCAATGCGGTTAAGCTCAGCGGCAACGTCGCCAATCTCGCGATTGAGTCGCCATAGCATACCGCCCAGCCCAAAGGAGGCCAGAATAATCAGGCTGACACTAGCCCAAACGAACCAGACGGACATCAACTTCCACTCCATTTTCTTTCAGCCCATTACGCAACTGGTCACGCGTTTGCTTCAATACAATCTTGCGCATTAGCCCTGGTGTAACCGCACTAAACTTCCCGCCAATCCACGAACGCTCTGCGACCAGCGACAATGGGTTGAGAATTTCCAGTGTAATCAGCATGCGCGGCCCCTCTTCGCCTAACTCGGGCGGCAAATCACCATTGCTGCCGCCCAGGTCTTCTGTAATTTGGCGCAAGTGGTTGAGGTGCGAATACAAGCACCAGACAACCGCGGCCAGCATGATCAGGAAAACAATATTGAGGGATAGTGATACGTACAGCCAATTCATACCCATTGAGCCCTTGTGTTGAGTGCGCCCTATTATGCCTGAAGGCTTGTTACAAGAACGTGCCCAATTTCGCTGAAAACTGAGGGCTTAGCGATAGGAAAACCTTGCCGCAACGGGAAACAATGGCAGCCTGCCACGGCGAAGCACCTGTAAAAACTGAAATTTTCCCATTAACCCCTTTCCGATTTTCGGCGTATAGTATTTTCATGGAAAGACGCTCAGGAGTTCGGACATGACCCAAATTCTGGTTAAAGATGTGATGATTGACAATCCACCCTTCGTCAAATGCGGGGAATCACTCGATGGCGCGGTGGAAAAGCTGATCCAGCATAAATTGCTGGGGCTGCCGGTGGTAGACGAGAAGAAAGTGGTACTGGGGTTTCTGTCCGAACAGGATTGCATTCACACCATGCTGATCAGCAGCTACCACTGCGAAGAATCCCGTTCTGTCGATGACATCATGAGCCATCAGGTACTGACGGTGGGCCCCAATGAGTCCATCATCGATGTAGCCCAGCGAATGGGTAAGGAAAAACCCAAATCGTACCCTGTGGTATCTGAAGGAAAGCTGATCGGCCTGCTGACCCGCAACAACATACTGCAGGCACTGTGGGAAAACCACGCCGAGTGCAGCACCTGATACCCATCACCTACGATCCAACAGATAGCCCTACTGGAAAATGCCTGACCTATCAGGCATTTTCCGCGCTGAGTTGAAACTCGAGCTTACCCTCACCCTCTATACCACCGGCGTAGAGGTTCACAAGAATGGGTTGACAGCAAACGGAACAGTCTTCGACATAACTGTCTCCGGCCTGCGTACAATCGAGCAATAGACTGATTTTCTCCCCGCAGTAGGGGCACATGGCCGATCTTTCCTGCAGAGCTTCCATCGCTGTCTCCTGTTTAAGGTCTCAATCGACGATAGTCTTCATAGTGGTGAATAGCAACGCCTCGATAGGCGGAATATTGCCCACGTAGACGCGCATTGACGCTTCGCAGAACCCCCTGCATGAAGCGGTCTCCCTCCTCGCAAAAAGTGATCTGCTGAGGCTCGATGCACATGGTCTCCACACCAACGATCATGGCCTTGCCAGTGGCATTGGCGTAACGCAGCTCGGTGTCTGCATCATTGAGAATACGGGCTTCGGTATCGCGGTAGTCCATCAGTGCCACGCCATCGGTGGTGTCGATAATCCACTCATGCATGGGCCTCGAGCGGCCGTAGCGAGGGAGAGTGTATATGTCGTACCACACCGGCATATCCACCATGAGTGGCAAAGACACTGCGGCCAGCCGGCGGTCCACCTCCGAATATAGATCCAGCAATTGATTGGCGACGCTGTTGCGATCGCTCTGCCAGTCGTGAATCAGGTGGGCTTCGATATCCAGATGGACAGCGGTGGGTCGCGCCTGCGGGTAGCGACGGGTATATGCCACAGCCTGATCGACCAGCGTCAGCACTTCGTGATGATTGGCATACAGCGCCCATTCGGGCTTACCGAACAGAAGCTCCACCGCCAGCCCCCGGCTTTGCGCCAGTTGAATAAATTCAGCCAATGCCGGTTGATTGTGAAGCACCGGCGTTCGTGCATCGATGTAGAGGGTGTTCAATTCGCGATTGGCCGCAAAGGTAAACAGCTCCTGGCGACGGGTTGCATTCAAGACGGTATCGGCCTTCCAGACCCACAGGGCGCGAGTCGCTGCCGCATTGCCTTCTGGCTGAGCCTGTGCCGTCGGTGCATCCGGCGCTTCCAATTTTACATCTGACAGGTAAATGCGGTCCGTGCCGTGATTGGCGGCAAAAAAGGGTACGCCATTTCCAGCTGCAATTCCGACATAGACTGAGGTTACATCAGACACGTCAAACCCCAGCGAGGCCCGATACCAGCCTCCTCCCTGAGGGCTGAAGCCAACTTGATGGCTGGCATCTCGCGCACCAACACCACCCGTTGCCAGATCAAAATAAGTACGGCGTATGTCCCCGCCTTGGTGCCGCGTTGCAAGGTATACCCAGCGGGCACCCGTATTCTTCAATTGCGCGGAGACAATTCGGTAACCAGAGCCGCGCTGTGAGGCAGTTAGATCGTGAATATAATCGTGCGCGCCACTGCCGTAGCCTCGCACCGAGTAAAAAACTTCGCCGGTCGGGCCGGATGGCCCTGCCGCCACCACGTCGACCTTGTTGGCCCGCATCTGTGTGAGTTGCTCCGAGAAGCTTTGCGAACTGAACGCAACCAGAAGAAAAGCCAGAATAAAGTTACAGAATGCAGAACGGTTGCCCGCCGCAAAAGAAAAACCCATAGATTGCATGAAAATAGAACCCGCCAAATGTAGCCAAAAAGATGTATCCAGGAAAAGCCGTTGACGTGTGCTCTCTCTAACCCCCAAAAACGTATCCAACCATTGCAGTTGATTGCGAAAACCCCAGACGTGAAGCGTCTAAATCCGCACTGTTTTTATCGATTAATTATGTAACACGCCACCAAACTCGCGGGGATACTAAAGACGTCTTTAATCGTTAGAAAGTGGTAAAAACGCCAGAAAACGGAGAGTGTGCGCTACGTCATTGTTAACGTTTTTGTTTATCCGTAAGTGTTGCAACGAAGCAACAGACGGCTCTACGGAGCAGCGACACTTTTTAGAAGGAAAAGCGCAACCCCAGCTCTGCGTGGCGACGGTCGTCAGTTCGTGACTGCTGTTGACGGTGCAGGAAAAGGTAGGAGCCAAGGTGGGTGGAGTGCTGAATATCCACACCTGCACTAAGCAGATAGGTATCTATCTGACCCAGGTCGGATTTCCCGTACTGAACTTTGAACGTTTGCGTTTGCGACGTACGCGCAAGACTCACCAGCCGGGCAAGAGAGTCCTTTTGCCCGGGCAGCGACTCGCGCTCTGCCGTAAATCCGAGCTCAAAGCCTTTCAGGTTTCTGTACAACGTGAGCCTGTGGCGACGAGAATCATCACCGGCCACATGTTCTTCTGATGCCAGCGCTATACCTGCGTTATCAGTTTCATACCACAAGGCCGCGGAAATGCCCGTTCGATTGTTATAGGCATCGTGGCGGACCATGGCCAGTTCAGCGCGAAAACCGTGCCATCTGGGGCTTTGATAATAAACGGAGTCACTCGCCTGAATATCACCATTCCAAAGCGCCGAAGGGTCACCAGCAGTGTCTGGGAAGCGATCTACCGGATCAGCGAGATGACGCAGTGGCGTTTCCAGATTGCCCGCGCGTATCGTGCCCAGCGAAGTCTCCAGACCAAGAAAGGTATCATTCTGAAGCAGATCCTTATCGCTATCCGCGTCCGCATCTACCTCGTATTCAAACTGTAAAAGGAAATGGGTTTCGGCGCTAAGAGCCTGCCTGGCGGAATACCCCAGAAAGGAGCCTCGACTATCCATTGCGGTATCGCTTTGCCCCGCGACTTCGCTGTAGCGGGGCCCGATATCAAGGTAACCGTACCAGAAGGCCTCGGCCATTGGCGTGAGCAGGGCTGCAACCACAAAAATAGCACTGTCCCTTCGGTTCACAAGCCACACTCCACTATATCGCAGCGTTAGCTTAGAACAAGTTTGCGACCAGGTGTTAGCCGAGCCCCAACATTTGTACGATGCCATGGGAGTGGCCTGCGGTATAGCCACCATCGACGACCAGCGAATGGCCGGTAATATAAGAGGCATCATCAGAGGCCAGAAAGTTTGCCGCAGCGGCAATTTCTTCGGGTTTGCCAAAGCGGCCTAGCTTGACCTGATTTTGTATGCTCGCTCGCACTTCGGTCATGGAGCTGTCGTTCATTATGTCATCAAACATGGGGGTTTCGATAAAGCCCGGGCATATGGCGTTACAGCGAACCCCTTTGCGACCGTAATCCATGGCTATATTCTTGCTTAACAGCACCACCCCACCCTTCGACGCGTTATAGGCACCACCGCCCTCATTGGCGACCAGACCCTCGATACTGGCAATGGTAATAATGCTGCCTTTGCCTTTTTTCATCATGCCCTCGAGCACAGCCTGTGCAGACAGAAAAGTGCCGTTGAGATTGATATTGATGACCCGCTCCCACTGAGCCTGATCCACCATGG
>JBFHCW010000085.1:0-8545 GCA_041585035.1 Litorivivens sp. | reverse complement strand
TAACCAACACTGCGAAAACTGATATGCGCGGGATTGTCGTTCTTCTCGGAACAGGCCGCCTCACAGGCGTGACAACCGATGCAGTTATCCGCCGTAAAATGAAAGGCGTGTTGCTTATTGCGGTTGGGGTTGTTGCCAACACCCGGCTCGTCGTTGATATACATTTCCCGGTCGGGCTCAGCCGCCCCACCGGACCGCGCAATCAGGTCGATCGGCGCTTCGTAGTAATTGACCTCGGGCGCTGACGGCTCTTTCAGGAAAGCGTATCCGGGTTCGTCGTCTCGTACTTGCCACATAATGAAAACCTTTGTCTTTTAAAACGCCCTGCGCTCAACATTCAAACGCGCTGCTTCTTTCTGATCTACGTGTTCGAGGCGCACTGCGCACTGCTTGAAGGCTGGCTGCCGCGAATAGGGGTCGAGCAGGCCGAGCGACAGACGGTTTACACAGTCGTGATAGTGCATGGGAATAAACACCATATTGCGCGGCACCCTTTGGGTAAGTTGCACCATCACTACCGCATCACCGCGCCGTGAAACCAGTCGCACGTAACTCATATGCTGGACTCCGAGCTCGCGCGCCGCGTCGGGGTTCATCTCCATATAGGGCGTGGGACTGAACTTGTTCAGGTTACCGATCTTGCCGGTCTTGGTGCGGGTGTGAAAATGCTCGACCACCCGGCCGCTGTTTAACCAGAAAGGGAACTCGCTGTCGGGAACTTCATTGTTCTCGATATAATCCATCGCCAGCAGGTTGGCTTTGCCACTCGGCGTCTGGAATCTGCCGTCGCTGTAGAGCCGCGGGCTTCCGGTGTCTTCGCCCTCGCGCATGGGCCACTGAATACCGCGCTGGGCCTCAATGGCGTCGTGGCTCATGCCGGAAATATCCAGCGTTCTACCCTCGCCTTTCGAGAGCTGCTTCATCTCATCAAAGATTTCGGCAGTCGTATCCGGGAAACGAATCTTTCTACCCTGCTCAAAGCGCTTGGCCAATTCATTGAACACCCAGAAATCCGGCTTCGCCTGGCCGGGCGGCTCGACAAATTTGCGCACCAGATTAACCCGCCGCTCGGTGTTGGTCTGCACGCCTTCTTTTTCACCCCACACCGCTCCGGGAAGGTATACATGGGCATACTTGGCGGTTTCGCAATCAGCGTAGCCGTCCTGCACCACCATAAATTCCAGCTTTTCCAGCGCTTTTTTAATGCGCGGTTGATTGGGCATGGAGGTCAAAGGGTTGGTCGCCACAATCCACAGCGCCTTGATCTCACCGGATTCAATGGCCGGAAAAATATCGGTCTGCTGCAGGCCACGCTTCTTGGGGAAAAACTCAGGATCGACGCCCCAGAATGCGCCGACCTCATTGCGGTGTTCTTCTTTTTCCAGCAGGCGGTAGCCCGGCAAGCCGGAACAGGAGGACCACTCCCGGGTACCCATGGCATTGCACTGACCGGTAATGGAGAGCGAGGTGCCGCCGGGAATACCGATATTGCCGGTAATCAGGTTCAGATTATTAATACCGCAGACGCCGTCGCTGCCGTGGGTGCTCTGGTTGATACCCATGGTCCAGATACTCATGGCCGACGGGGCTTTGGCGTAAAGCCGGGCGACATGGCGAATGGTATCGGCATCGATTCCGCAGATGCGCGAGGCGGATTCCGGGTCGTATTTTTCAACCGTGCCTTTCAGTTCCTCAAAGCCGTTGCAGTGGGCGTCGATATAGTCCTGCTTCTGCAGCCCTTCCTTCAGGATCACATGAGCCATGGCATTCAGCAGCACCAGATCGGTTCCCGGTGTGATGGGCAAGTGGATGTCAGCAAACTGGGCCATCATGGTTACCCGGGGGTCCACCACAATCAGCGGGAACTTGCGCTTTTCCAACGCCTCTTTCAAACGCCAGTAAATAATCGGATGCTGCTCCGGCAAATTGGATCCAAAGGCCATCAGACAGTGGGTTTCTTCAAAATCCTCGTAGCAGCCGGGCGGGCCATCCGATCCGAAGGACCGCTTGTAGCCGGACACGGCCGACGCCATGCACAGCGTTGTATTACCATCGTAGTTGTTGGTGCCCAGCACCCCGCGCACCAGCTTGCCCAAAGTGTAGAACTCTTCGGTTAGCAGCTGGCCGGTGGAAACGACCGCTACGCTGTCGCGACCATATTTTTCCTGGATACGCTTGAACTCGCTGGCGGTGTGATCCAGGGCCTCATCCCAACTGGCAGCCTGGTAGGGTAGATAAATTTTGTCGCGCATCAGCGGCTCGGTGCCGCGGCCGGCGGTGGTCACCAGCTCGTGCTCGAAAATGCCCTTGATGCACAGCTTGCCCTGATTGACCGGAGCGCTGCCTTTACCCCGGCTGGCAACGGGTTTGCCGTCTGCATTCAGCCCGACTTCAATCGAGCAGCCGGTGGAACAGTAGCCACACACAGCGTACTTCCAGTCCACCACCTTTTTGTCGATGATTTTGATCGGTTTGCGGTCTTTGCGCCCGAACAGCATGAAATGTCTCCCAATAATGCGTAAGCACCACCTTGGTGCGAGCAAGATCGGGCTTTACTGAAAGATGTGCACCAAAACAGGGTTACAGCAAGAAAAGCCCGCTTGCCCGAGAAGACAATTCAATATCCATGCCAAACGAGCCTTAACGGCTCAGGTGATTTTTTATTCTTATGATTCAATCGCTTGCTGAGCCGCCCTGTAATGGCGCAAACCCCAGAAAATAGCCAGCGCAGCGGCCGGATAGACAATCGCCGCCACAGAGGCCAGAGACAGATTCAAGGCACCATCGCTCTGGTAGACAAAGTCGGTAAAGAAGGCGACAAAGCTTCCCCCCAGCGCCAGACCGAACAGATTGGTGGAGAACAGCATCAGGGCCGAGACCTGTGCGCGCATCTGATTGGGCGTAATCAGCTGCAGGGCCGCAATGCCCACCCCGAAATGGGTGTACTGCAGGTAGGTCACCAGCGCGTAGAGAGCCAGGGCTAAGCCGGCCCCTGGCATCAGCGCCGCAAGTGTTGCCGGCAGCGCCACTATCGCAGCCACCAGGCCGATAAGCCGCATATTGGCGTCTTCATAGCCGCGACGTTGCAGCAATTCGGCAAAGACGGCACCGGAAAAGGTCCCTGCCGTGCCTCCGATAATAAAAATGCCACCGAGCCAGGCGCCGCCGCTGGTCTTGTCCATCCCGTAGGTTCGCAGTAAAAATTCCGGCAGCCAGGTGAGCATGCCGTAGCCAATCACCGCCATCATCGACATTCCCATAATCAGTGAGGTATAGGCCTGCCAATGGTTTCGCAGGTGCTGGCCGACGTCAGCCAGATCCACGCCTTCTTCCTTGTCGAGCGCCGTTTTCTGTCTGACCGGCTCGCGCACCAGTAAAAACAGGGCGGCTACCAGCACGCCCGGCAGACCTACGGTAATAAACGTCAGCTGCCAGGCCTTGAACTCCCAGCCCAAGGCCGGCACCTGCCAGCCGCCCATGGCATCGAATTTTTCATACAGCCAACCGCCAATCATGTAGGAGGTACCGCTGCCCACCGTTATCCCGGCGGTATAAATAGCCGTGGCAAAACGCAGCCGCGTCGGTTCGAAGTAATCACTCATCAGCGAATAGGCCGGCGGTGACAAGGCCGCCTCACCCACGCCGACGCCGATACGGGTCGCAAACAGCGAACCGAAATTTTTGGCAAAACCGCACAGGCAGGTCATCAGGCTCCACAGGAAAATACCGCTGGTAATAATCCACTTGCGGGAAAAGCGATCGGCCAACCAGCCAATGGGCAGCCCGAGGAAAATATAAAAGAGGGTAAACGCCCAGCCGTGCAGAATACTGAACTGAAAATCACTCAGCTCGAATTCAGCCCGTATCGGCCCGACCAGCAAAGCCAGGATATTGCGATCAATAAAGGACAGGATGTAAGCCAGCACCAACATGACGAGAACATAGTTGGCGGCAGCGGGGCGAGGGTAACTGGAGTTCACAAGGCACCTGATTATTTTTGTATCAGGCTCTATTTAAGCAAAAAAAAGGCCTCCGCGTGGGAGGCCTTTTAAAGGAACGCTGGGTTTACTCGGAAACTTCAGCCTTCAGTACAGCAACAACCCGACGGTTCTCACGACGCCCTTCGCGGGTATCATTGGAAGCGATCGGACGCTCTTCACC
Source organism: Litorivivens sp. (assembly GCA_041585035.1). GTDB lineage: Bacteria > Pseudomonadota > Gammaproteobacteria > Pseudomonadales > Spongiibacteraceae > Litorivivens. The sequence goes on along the minus strand of JBFHCW010000085.1, from coordinate 4,384 downwards.
GTAACCGATAGCGGTCAGGCGCGAAGCATTGATGCCGTAGCGAGTTACCAGTGCGGCCTTAACTGCATCAGCGCGACGCTGCGACAGGGTCTTGTTGTAGGCATCTGCACCGGAGCTGTCAGAGTGACCTTCGATCACTGCGCTGACACCGCCAAACTTCTTCAGGAACTCGGCAACCTTCGCAATTTCCGGCATATACTGGGCCGGAATATCCGCTGAGTTGGACGCAAAGTTCACTTCCATGCGGACCTGCTCGGTGCGGGTCAGTACGAATTTACAACCGGTTTCATCAACCTGACGACCTGCTGGCGTCTGCGGACACTTGTCTTTGTAGTCAGCTACGCCGTCACCGTCGGTATCGAGCGGGCAACCTGCAGCGTTGACGACCACACCAACCGGGGTGTTGGCACAGCGATCCGTGGTGTCACCCACACCGTCGCCATCCGTGTCTTTTTCCATTGGCTTCATCGGCGCCGGCTTGGCTTTTGGCTTGGCTTGCGAATCGCCAAAGGCGTAAGCCACACCCAGACTGATCAGGCCATCCGTCTGCTCAACATCCAGACCATTGATAACACGGGCATCGAAGCGCGCAGACCAGTTCTGATCAAACAGGTAGCGAACACCGCCGCCGATATTGGCCTGGGTTTCAGTGCTGTTGGAAACACCGTCAAAATCGAACTCGGCGTGACCCAGGCCGATTGCCGCGTAGGGCTTCCAGCGCTCACCACCGAAATAGCGCAGCAGGTCCAGGCTTCCCTGATGCAGATCAGCATCACGCCGGCTGTTGTTGTATTTGTGGTCCGGTGCTGAATTCATGTAGCGGAATTCAACGCCCCAGTCTTCGGAAAGTTCCCGCTCAATACCCAGAATGCCGGTAGTGGCATCATCCAGGTCGCGGTCGGAACCGAAAGTCTGCTGACCGACGGACAGGCTGGCCCGCCATGGACCTTCTGCTGCGGCCGTGGTCGAAAGACCCGCTGCCGCGGCAGCCAGAATCGATACGGCAATAGTTTTGTTCATTATTAACTCCCCTTGCGTGAACGCCTTACTTTTATCCAGAAACTGGATTTTGAATAACTGAGACCTGAGTTTTCACTCTGGAAGTGGCGAGCTTTCCCCACGCTCAGTCGTTATTTTCATCAACGCGCATACATATAACGCAAAAAAACCACTAAAGCCAGTCTAATTAAAGGCTTAAGTGCATAATTTGACAATTGATCTACCGGAATTACCAGCCCAGCACCGATTTCACAAACGGCTTGGTCAGAGCGCGCTGATGACGCAGGGATTCACGGTCAAGTTGTTCCAGGATCTGAAACAGGGCAGCGAGGTTTCGCGCCGCGCGATAATACAGATAATCCGCCACCTCGGCGGTCAATTCCATGCCCAGACCTTCCGCGCGAAAAATCAGTGCCTGCAAGCGTTCCTCGTCACCCAAGGCGTGCAGCTGGTATACGCTGAAGCTCGCCAACCGCGACCGCAGATCAGGCAACACGCAATTCAGACCACTTGCTGGCCGCAAGGACGAAAGCAGCAATGCCGTTCCGCTCAAGATCGCGCGGTTATACAAATGAAACAGAGCCTCCTCCCAGTCGGCGCGCTCCATGACAACGTCCACGTCATCCAGACATAGCAAATCGAGGCTTTCCGCTCCGGCCAGCACATCTGCCGGCGAATAACCTTCCATCTCTTTCAGGGGAAGATAGGACGCGACGCGACCGGCGGCAGCCGCTGCCTGGCAGCTGGCCTGCAACAGGTGACTGCGACCACTCTCTGCGCCACCGTGCACCATCACCCACTGTTCACCCTCGCCACGAGCCTGCAAGCCCAGCTGATTGACCAGCAATCGGTTGGAGCCAATGACGTAGAAGTTTTCAAAGGTCAGGAATTTGTCGGGGCCCAGCCCCAGTGCCAACTGCTCACTCATTCGGTGTATTGTCTCGCGGGGTTTCTGGGGGCGGCTGTTCCGAAAGCTGGCGGCCCGCCGAGTAAAAGTCGCTACCGAGGTAACTGGTGTGCACATGCCTCAGCATCACCATGACCACCGCCGCGGTCGGCAACGCCAGCAGTATGCCGACAAAACCAAACAACTGACCGCCGGCCAGCAGGGCAAAAATCACCGCCACCGGATGCAGCCCTATTCGGTCACCGACCAGCAAAGGCGTCAACACCATGCCTTCCAGCATCTGCCCAATGCCGAACACCACCCCCACCTGAAGCAGCACCCAGATATCGTGAAACTGAAACCAGGCCGCAATCACGGCCGCAACGATACCGACCACAAAGCCCATATAGGGGACGATACTCGCCAGGCCGGCAAGTAAACCCAGCACCAGCGCCAGTTCAAGCCCTACCAGCCACAACCCGGCCGTATAAATAACCGCCAGTGCCGCCATCACCAGTAGCTGGCCCCGAATAAACGCGCCCAGAATCTCGTCGCACTCCCGGGCAATGATAGTCGCCCGACCTTCTACCCGGCGCGGCAGCAAGTCGCCGATCTTCGCAACCAGAATGTCCCAATCCCGCAATAGATAAAATGTCACCACAGGAATCAATACCAGCGTGCTAAGCCAGCCGACAATCGCCAGACTGGAGCCCGTTATTCTCGACCACAACCGCAGAATGACATCACCCGCCGTACCGATATTCTGACCCAGTGCCTGCCCGGCCTGGGTCAGGGAGGCTCCGTCGCCAAACCGCGCCTTCAACTCCGGCAGGACATTACCCTGCAGCCACTGCACCAGCGATTGCAGGCGCACATTCAGCAGCTGAAACTGATCAATCAAAAGCGGCAGCGCAATCAGCAGTGCGATCAGGCCCATCAGGCTCAAACCCAGAAAGACCACGCACACCGCCGCGGTGCGACCCAGCCTGCGGGCTTCCAGGCGATCGACTAGCGGGTCGCCCAGGTAGGCGAGCAAGGCGCCCACCAGAAAGGGCGCCAAAATAGGTTTCAGCAAGTGAATCAGCAACGCCAGTGCAAACAGACCCGCCGCCAGCAGCAGAAGGCGCGTGTTAGGCGCTTCATTCAGCGTGTTCATGGCTGGTTTCGCCATTGGTAGTAACTGTGTATCTGGTCAAGTGGCAGCTGTGCCTCGGAGAAGTTCAGAGCGGGGTTTTCATCTTCCAGCAGTTTTTTATCCAGCTGGAAAAACTGTCGGGCTTTGTCGATGCTGCCCTGCAGATGGAGCTGCACAATCAGCTGGGATCCATCCACCCAGACAGGGTTGGCGTGTTCGATGACCGCAACGCCTTCAAGGTAGGTCAACAGGCGAGCGTAATCACGAAAATCATCGACCCCGCGAACCACAATTTTGGTATTCAGCGAGTCACCTTCCGAGCGCAGCACTGCATAGCGGGCACCCAGCTCATCGGCAATCGTATTGACGGTCGGCGTCAGGATCTCTGCAGCTACCGGCGCTTGATGGTCGACAAAGGCCTCATCATCTGCGCTGAGATACACAAAGTTGCCCAACCAGCGCGTCGACAGACGCGTAATACGGCCTGTCAGCACGTGTGAAGTGCGATAGCGCTCGGCGGCTCGGCGCACCGCATCCAGCTGCATAGACCAGACCTGATCGATATTGAGCTGAATCCGGTCGTCGATATCAAGCACGGGGAAGGCCAGCGGCAGGCCGCGCGCCGCCGCCGCCTCGCGCAGCGCCGCCACGATATCGGGATGTGTTTCCTCGCTGACAAACTGCCGGCCATTGACATCGTCCACCACCAGCCAGACCAGTGTCTGCGGTCGGTTTTTGTCCCACACGGGCAGCCCCGACTGCAACAGCAAGCGATTCACTTCCGGCTCACTGAAACTAAGCGCCACCAGCAACTGCTCCCCGCCTTCCACAAACTCCCGGTCATACCGGTACTGCAGCAGCAGGCTCCGCGCCTGTCGCAGCGCCTGGCGAATGGAATCGAACTGTCCTATATCGGCCCGGCCACTTACCCGCACCAGCACGGTATCCAGGCCTTCGACCACCGCCGCGGACAGCTCCGCCTCACCGCGCTGAGCAACCGGCACCCGCACGTCGTAGAGCGACTTCATTACTTCCGCATGCAGCCCAGAGCACATCAGGCCAAACACCAGAAGCACCAGCATTCTTTTCATCATCTTCCCGCAGACCCGCAAGATAGCAGCGTGGCATTGTAGCAAGGCCAGCCCGGCTAATCAGCCGGAGAATATTCAGACGCGCCCATGCCAATTTACTGCTGAATTTGGCGTTTATTCACGCTAGAATAGCCGCCCTCGAATTAAGGTGCCCCAACATGACCGAATCCTCCCGCCCCCTCAGCTATAAAGATGCCGGTGTCGATATCGACGCGGGAGATGCGCTGGTTGAGCGAATCAAGCATGTCGCCAAGAAAACCCGCCGCTCGGAAG
>JBFHCW010000084.1:0-8606 GCA_041585035.1 Litorivivens sp. | reverse complement strand
TTCTTCAGTTACGGTTACAACTACGGCCGCTTTGACAGTCGCGACGATTCCGGCAATGAACAGCAGTTTGCCGGTAACAAATTCCGCTTAAGCCCGGACCACAGCGTAGCGATCGGCGCCACACTGAGCTTCCCCACTGATGTCGGTCTGTTTTCGATTACGCCGTCGTATACCTACAAGTCCAAGATCTTCTTTGACGACGACAACGACCGCCCCGACCTGCAGGAATTTGACGACACACAGGATGAGGTCCAACCGAGCTACGCCATCTGGGATTTGTCGCTGCGCTATGAATCCATGGGTGGCAACTATGTGGTTGAACTTTACGGCAAAAACCTCGAAGACAAGGACTATCTGCTTGACGCCGGTAATACGGGCGACAGCTTTGGCCTGCCGACTTTCATCGCCGGGCCAGACAAGCTGGTCGGCCTGACATTTACCGCCAAGTATCCCTGAAGCCGCCGCATCGCGGACACAAAAACGCCCACGTTAACGTGGGCGTTTTTTGTTAGCCTGCCAACTACCTTTTCAATAAACGCGCTGGCAACGCTCTTTCCTTCGCACGTCCGCTGCTGCTCACACCGATCACGCCTGCCCACCGATCGCATCGGGAAAGACCGCCGGGCTATCACAGCAATAATGCTCAAGCATTTCGGACAAGTTATCTCGAACAAAGGGCTTCGGCAGCATATTGTCGAAACCCGCCGCTGTGGCGCGGGTCATTGCGTCCGTCGTGACATCCGCAGAAACGGCGACAATGACCGGCACCAGGTTTTCCTCACGCAGGATCGTGGCCGCACTGATGCCATCCATTACCGGCATGTGAATATCCAGCAAGGCAATATCAAAGCGCTCCTCACGGGCAAGCTCAACCGCCAGCTGACCGTTCTCCACAATGGTCAGATTGTTGAATCCCAATTGACTCAACATGGCTTTCGCCACCAGCTGATTGGGCACAACATCTTCTGCCAACAGGATTTTCTGCGGACGAGACGCCGCCTGGTTGGCGATTGAGGCCACCGAACTGGAGCTCCGCCAGAGCTCATTAAGGACCCGTCGAGGGCTGCAAATTCTGGCTTGCGGAACGCTATATCGGGGCGATATGGCCGAACCGGCTCGCTGAAACGCGTAGCCCGCGCGACCGGCATCCGTATGGCTTTGGAAGCCATAGCCGTAGGCACCTGCCGCACCCCGGACTGTCTCAAGGAGATCACCAGACAGGTTATAGGCGTGAATCACGTCGTCAGACTGGTGCACCGGAGACGTTCGAGTGGGCAGCTCACAGAAAAACACACTCCCCTCCCCGACCCTACTTTCCACCCATATCCTTCCGCCCGCCTTATCGACAATCTGCTTGCAGATGGAGAGTCCCAATCCGGTCCCTCCATAGCGTCGGGTGATAGAGTCGTCGGCCTGAGTAAAGGCGTCAAAAAGCTTTTCCAGTTTATCTGACTCGACGCCGACACCACTGTCCTCAACCCGAATTTTCAACAGGCACTCATTGCCCTGCATTTCTTCATTCAGCGCTATCGTGACGCCACCCCGGTCTGTGAATTTGATGGCATTGGACAACAGGTTAAGCAGAATCTGTCGAACCCGATGCGCGTCGCCAATATGTACCCGATTCAGTTCGGCGCCCACGTCCAGTGAGAGGCTGATGTTTTTCTCCTCTACACCCGTCGCCATAATATCGACACACTCTTCGGCAAGTTCGATGACATCAAAGGGTTTGCTTTCAAGCTGGATGTCGCCCGCGTCCAGTTTCGCCAGGTCCAGCACATCATTCACCAGCGTCAACAGCGCTTTACCCCCATTGATCAGGGCATCCAAGTAGACTGATTGCTCATGGTCGAGGTCGGTACTACTAAGCACATTACTCATACCGATGATTGCGTTGAGCGGCGTACGAATTTCATGTGACATATTCGCGACAAACTGGGTGCGGGTCTCGCTCAGGCGTTCCGCTTCTTCTTTAGCTTGAATTATTGCCTGGGTCGCGTGCCAGCGCTCATCGATGTCAATCAGTGCGCCGGTGTATGCCAGGCTTCCCTCGGCACCACTATTGGAAAGATTCACCTCGACATGTCGCCAACCACCATCGCGACTGATTACGCGCATCTCCTGCCTGACTTGACCGGACTGACTTTTTATTTCCTCGCGCATAGTCTCGAGTAAGCCAAGGTCATCGCAATGTATAAAATCGTCCAGAGCCACAGCTTCACCGGCGGCAATTTCGTGCCCGGTCATACCGGTCCAGGCTGGATTAACATAGCGAATCCGCAATGCGTCATCACAGTGAAAAATTGCCTCACTGACCGTGTCCAGTATATTGCGGAAGTGTTTTTCACTGTCGCTCAAGCGTTGCTCGGTTTTTTTCCGCTCGGTAATAATGCGTTCGATTGCAATGTAGTTACGAATTTTTCCTTCGTCATCCAGTACCGGCGAACAATCGATGCCTACCCAGTAGGGCCTGCCGTCTTTGCTGTAATTGACAACTTCAACATTAAACCCCTCACCGCGGTGCAGCCCGTCACTCATCTTGGCCGTAACGTCTGCTGCTGTTTGCGGCCCCTGCAAAAGCTCTGCCGGCCTCTTCCCCAGGGCTTCTTCCGGGGTAAAGCCTGTTTCTTTCTCGAAGCTGCTATTGACCCACTCGATATAACCCTGACCGTCGGTAATGATAACGATGTTATCCGTACGACTGGCTACGAGTGATAATTTGCGCTCATTTTCTTGGGCAATTTCCAGCTCAGACAAGGCGCTGCGGTAGGCCGTCACATCCGTCATCGAGCCATACCAGCTACCACCCGAATAGGTTGCCTTGAGATTAAAGACACGTTTCAAGCCGTGGCGGTCGCGAAGCGACACTTCGCCAGTATAGGTGTCCTGATTGCCGCGATCGGGCAACACCAGTGATGCATCCGCATCACACTGGAAATCCGCGAGGCTTTTGCCAAGGCATTCCTCAGCACTCCAGCCCAGCACTCTCTCCCAGGCCTGATTTACCAGCAGGATTTTTCCGCTGCCGTCACAGCGAAAAACCAGATCTTCAAGAAGCGAGGTGAGCGTCGAAAATTCCTGCTCGCGCGAATACAGCGCTTCAAGCATTTTTGCCTGAATCTGAAGCTGCAGTTCCTGCTCTGACGCTGCCACAACGCTGCCCTCTGCCGTTAAGCTGCTTTCAGCAGGCTGGATGTGGTGACTTCACTGTAGAGCGGGAAGACCGTGTCGCAGTAAAAATCCTGCTCAAATACCGTTCGTCCGGACGTGCAGTCTCTAAGAACCATAACCTTAAACCCCAGGTCAGAGGCGTGGCGCCCGGTCGAATCGATACAGATGGAGGTCACGGTCCCGGCAAGCACAATACGCTCTATGCCTTTGTCGCGCAGCAGCGCTTCAAGGTCGGTGTTAGAAAACGCGTTCAGGCCGCGTTTGCCCGGCACTTCGCGAATCAAGGATTCGTAGGGCTTAAGCTCCTCTATGGTTTCTGATCCGCGCGAGCCGGCTTTAAAGGCACCCACGTTACGGATCGTCTGCAAGATGCCCACGGGCTCAGACAGCTCTTCGTAGTCAGGCGTAAAGTGGATCGGTGTCGACACTACCAACCCGAAATCCTTGCCCCGTTGGTCCAAGAGTGCCAAGGTGTTTTTCAACACCCCGCTGACGCGTGAGGACTCCTCAATCACGGAATGCAAAATGCCATCTTCCGCGAAATAGTCATTCTGAAAGCCAATAAGCAACAGGGCGGTTTTTGAAAGATCGTTCATAAGTGTCACTCCTTGCGCAACGCTATCTATGTTCTGCTGTAACAAGGAGCAAATGTCATACCATAGGCAACAAGGATTCTAACAAACTGTTTTTGAACATTTTTTAGCTAGCGACCACTGGCATGCGCCCGGCTTTCGCAATTTGCAAAGCACTTTGCACGTCAATTTGAATGGCAAAATGGATAGTATTGCGGAAGGCGATCTGCTTTTTAATGTATTAATCATTCCGTAGTCCCGAGCCTTCCTGACGGCAGCCCACCTCGTCGCCTTTGCCCGAAACGAAATATATTCCATTGTAAAACAACAGCTTACAACTCACCCCCGCCATGGCGCTCGTACTGGCCTGATAATTGCGACAGGTCGAGCAATAACGTTGTACCGTCTGGAGATGTACCGTGAGTGAGCAACATTCAGCCAACCCGCACGACCTGCCCATGCTGGACATCATTAAAGATGCACTGGCAGAACACCATTACTATCTCGTTTATCAACCCCAGTTCAGTTTATGCGGAGGCGAGCTCAAGGGCTTTGAAGCCCTGGTAAGGTGTCACTCACCACGCTTCGGCTTGATCTCCCCGGCGGACTTTATTCCGGTGGCGGAGGAAAGCGGCGATATCGTGAAACTGGGCCGCTGGATTACCCGCCAAGCCCTGTTTGATCTGAAAAAAATACGAGAAGCCTCGGGTCTCAATCTCTACATGTCGATCAACGTTTCTCCGCGCCAGTTTCAGGCCGGCGATGTGTACGAGAATTTCATGCAGAGTCTTATCGATATGAAGCTTCCGGCGGAGGCGCTGAAACTGGAACTGACTGAAACCGCGCTGATTCAAAACCCCGGCCTGGTCGCCCGGACTTTCAAGGCCTTTCAACAAGATGGCGTGAAGATATGGCTGGACGATTTTGGAACCGGCTTTGCGTCACTTAACCTGCTGCGCGTATTCAAGATTGATGGATTGAAAATCGACAAGAGTTTTGTCGACGGGCTCAGCAGCAACGAGGACGATTTTACAATTTGCAGCGCAATCCTGGCGATGGCCCAGCGGTTGGGGCTCAGTACGGTAGCCGAGGGCGTGGAAACCGATTCGCAGCTGCAAATCCTCTCCCAGCTCGGCTGCGACAGTGTTCAGGGATACCTGACCGGAAAACCAACGGTTCTGGATCAGTGCAGCCGGTTCTGGAGTCCGGAACACAAAGGCCAATGTGCTTAACCAATCGCCACCAGGGTTTTTTGCGCGCAAGCTGTTAATTGGGGCACCAGCTCAACTACGCGGTCTGTGTCATTATCGGTACAGGCTTTTTCCAGCGCTGCCGCAAGTGCCTGCACTTGCGCCGCACCGCAGTAGCCTGCACTGCTTTTGCAACGGTGAGCACCTTCTCGCAACTGACTGATTTTGGTGGATGGTATGTCTGTTGCCGCGTCAAATGATTCCAACTCACCCACAAAATGGCTCAACTCATTTTCAAAGGCTTTTAGAATAATCTCGACCGCTTCGTCGGAGGTATCCCGCCGAAGCTGGTCCAGTAGTGCCGGATCAATGAGTTCGTGTACCGCGGCTTCATTCTCCTGTTTACTCGCCTCGTTATGCCCGGAAGGGCCATTGATCCAGCGAGACAACACAGAAACCAGTGTTTTCCGGTTAACCGGTTTGCCTATAAAATCATTCATTCCGGCATCAAGGCATCGCTCAATATCGGAACCGAATACGTTCGCGGTCAACGCAATGATCGGCAGCGTATCAATACTGCGGGTTTTGCGAATTTCCCGGGTGGCCGCCAGGCCATCGACCACCGGCATACGAAGATCCATCAGCACCGCAGCGTAGTGATGATCAGCAACCGCCGCGATGGCGTCGCGGCCATTTTCGACAAGGTCGACTATGCAGCCTTCTTTTTTCAGCATGGTCGATGCAATCAGTTGATTGGCTTTACTGTCCTCCGCCAGGAGAATGCGACAGCCCGCTAATGACTCAACACCACCTCCACGCGGTGCCAAGTCACCTTTGCTGCCAAGGGCGCAGACAATCAGAGCATTAACCAAGGCAGATCCCGTAAATGGCCGCGCCAGCACACCCAGAACGCCCGCCTTGCGTGCCTCGATAGCTCTCTCGGAGTAGGCACTCGGCAGCGCCAGTATCAGACGCCCCGCGTCGACGCCTCGCTCTGCCCAGTGCGCAATAATCTGGTCCGGTTTCATGCTCCCGGGAACCTCCACCACGAGTGGAGCGGAGTCCGTCGGTGTAATCTCGGACGCGGGGCACGTGTTACCACCCAGCAGCGCAATCTGTTCAGCTATATCCGCAGCAAAACGGGCATTTGCGCTATCCACACCCACCACAGGTGGCAGGCTCTGATTCGGTGGCATAAAGGTTTCAGTCGAGTCTGTGGTAGCGCAGGGCAGCAGAACCTGAAAACGACTGCCCTGGCCAGGCTCACTGGTAACGGTAATGTGGCCACCCAGCGCATCCAGCAGACGCTTACAGATCGCCAGCCCCAGACCTCGGCCGCCAAAAATTGCCTGGTCGCTGCTGTCGACCTGAACAAACTCGTCAAATATCTTGCTCTGCTCACGGGCATCGATACCAACCCCGGAGTCCTCGACAATGATACGCAGGTCGACATGGTCGGCTCCCGCCGCACCCTCCTGCACGTAGGCGCGAACGCTCACGCCACCTTCGCGCGTGTACTTCAGGGCATTCTCAACCAGATTACTGACTATCTGCCGAACCGCGACCGGGTCAGATTCAATCGTCAGGGGCATATCGGCTGCCACACAACATCCGATATGGATGGCCTCTGAACTATTGCGCACCGCAGCCAATTCAACGACCTGCTCTAACAATCTGACCGGATTAAAGATCTGGGTATTAAGCTGATAGGTGCCGGACTCGATCTTGGAGAAACTCAATACATTTTCGATGATATCCAGCAGGTGGCGGCCCGCGTCATCGGCTGTTTCTACCAGAACGCGCTCCTCATGCCCCAGGCCTGCCTCTGACAGCAATTCCAGACAGCCAATCACAGCACTGGCTGGTGTACGGATTTCATGACTCATATGGGCCAGGAATCGTGATTTTGCCTCATTGGCGGCCTCTGCCGCTTCCTTGGCGCGGGTCAGGGCAGCTTCTGTTGCTTTCCGTTCTGAAATATCGCGAATGAAAGCCGTAAAGAAGGCCGTCTCGCCATTAATCTCCGCCGGCACGACGGTCAATTCACAGGGAAACTGGGAACCATCCCGACGAATCGCCGCAACCTCAACCCGGGTGTTGATCACGGGCCCTTCGCCCGTCTCCAGATAGTGATCCATCCCGGCATGATGGGCATCGCGCATCTCGTGCGGAATCACCACATCGGCCACGGAGGTGCCATAGACCTCATCGCGCCGGTAGCCAAACATGGATTCTGCCGATTGATTAAACTCGATTATATTGCCGAAGGTATCAATCGTGATCAGCGCATCCAGACTGGAACGGTAAAGAGAATCGGAAACGGCGGCCAGTCGATCGGTAGAGCGGGTACTGAAACTGCTTTGCGACAGGTCGCAATAGATGGAAATACGGTGTCCCGATTCCGCAGGCTCCAGCTGAAGGTCTACCTCCTTACCACTCATCAACGCCGGCAGACTCGTGGTAAAAAGCGCATGCGCTTCCTGATAATTCGACGCGTCTGGCAGCAGATCCGCCAACCAGCCTTCAATGACCTCGGCCCGATGGGAGACCGGCAGATCATCGTGCCAGGACAGAATTTTTCTGACCCGCCGATGCTGATCTACCAGGCATTGGACAATAAGTGAGCGTGTGGGTAGATCCATCAGGCCAGTTCCGTACAGTTCAGATTGCTTTGCATTTTAGTTTGCAATTTGCAAATTTCCGCCTAAGCTCAGGATTACACTCTAAATATAGCCGCTTCCGGATTTCTTTGTGATCACAATTCACTGATTTTCAAGGTTTTTCTCATCAATACGCAAAGTGGTTCGTAATTTGCTCTTCATTATCGGGTGCGGGACGCTCAAGCATCCGCCGCCACATACAGTTTTACTACACTACGGGACGCAACGGTAATGACAAGCGCAAACATCCTGCTGGCCGACGATAGTTTGCCGAGCCTTTTTGCCACCAAGGCCATGCTGGAAAAACTGGGCTTCCAGGTGACAGTTGCCGAGCATGGCGATCAGGCACTCACGCTTGCCTGCGAAACCGCTTACGACCTTATTTTGCTGGACGAGTATCTCCCCGGTAGACGCGGCAGTGAGATAGCCTCTCACCTGCGACACCATCAAACGCCGAACACCGATACCACGCTCATCTCCATCACCGGCGAGACCGACCGGCAGGAAGTCGAAAAGATTCTCGCCTCGGGCATTAACACGCTGATTGAAAAGCCCGTTTCGCTGCAGAAACTCGAAAACGCCCTTCAAGCTGGCTCTGCCTCTCATCTGGACAAACAAACCATAGACACACTGATCGAAGACCTGGGTTCAGATACCGCCCACCGGCTGCTGACATTGTTTCAGAAAGAACTACGCCAGCTTGCGGAGCGGCTGAACACGGCTGACGACCTCGCTGCGGAAACCCTTGCGGTGAGCCACATTCTTAAAAATTCAGCCTCACTCTATGGCGCGGTTGAACTTGCCCATTTTGCTCGTGAGCTAAACGAAAACACTGAACTTACCCATGAAAATACTTCTCCTGCCGCTAAAAAACTGATTGCACTGTGCAACAGCGCGATAGGCAGCGTGGAACAAACCTTGGCCCAGGAGGCCCAGCAATGAACGAATCTGAAACTCAACCGCTGGTGTATGTTGTCGAGGACAGTGAGTCCAGCGGTGCACTGTACTGTGGC
>JBFHCW010000083.1:0-8619 GCA_041585035.1 Litorivivens sp. | reverse complement strand
GTCGGACCGCCTTCCAGCAGATTCAGGCTGGTCAGCGTATGCAGGAGTGCGGGCTGGCTTTTGCTGTCGGGGGCGGCTGAGGCCTGGCTCATAAAAGTCCGGATCTTCGGGAAACTGGTGGGCAGAGGTGCCTGAAAGGCGGCCCGGTTCGCTTTTTTTGGTGGGTCATTATCGCCATTTTAGCGGTGGCATCAAGTTGGCGGCAGGCCTTGCTATCCCGGGATTTGTGCAACTGCCGCTGGCTTCAGATTTTGCCTCATGAAAACAGGGGCTTAGGCGCCTCTTGCTGGGTTTACCACTTGGCTTCCACCACCAGACCGGCGGTGCGCGGTGGCTGCGGTGCGATCAATGAGTAGTTGCCCGGGTCAGGTTGGGAAAAATGGTGAGTAAAGATGTCGTCGTGATTTTCCAGGTTCTCGACGAAAATTCCGACCTGGTAGGTGTCAGCCGGGCTGTTCCAGTTCAGCCGGATATCGGTTTTGTGGTGAGCGTCCACCGTGTCAATCGGGTTGTCGTAGGGGCGGCGCTGATAGTCGTCCGACCAGCTGAATTTGAGCAGTCCGGTCAGTCGGCCCCCGGCATCCAGCGGGTGGGTGTAGCGCAGCAGGGCGCCAAAGGTAAATTCGGGGGCATCGCTCATACGGGCGCCTTCGAAATTGTGCGGCTGCTCATTGTCACAGCCCGGCTGGGTGTTCTGATTCTCCAGCTCATCGTCGCGACCGCAGAACTCCTCAAATTTCGCATCCAGCCAACCAAAGGAGAAATGCGCCAGGAAGTTGGGCAGTGGGGCCCATTGCAGCTCGGCCTCAAGCCCGCGAATGGAGGCGGCGCCAGCGTTGTTCAACTCGATGCCGGTGACCACGATTTTAGAGACTTGCAGGTCTTCATAGGAGTAATCAAAGGCTGACAGGTTGAGTGTCAGTGAGCGGTTGTCAAACAGCGCGGTTTTCCAGCCGATCTCAATCATATTGAGAAATTCGGGATCGACCTGATTCAGCGCCCCGCTGGTCAGTATCTGGGCCGTGCCGGGCTTGTAGCCGGTGGCATATTTGCCGTAGACCATGCCTTCTTCATTGTAGAACCATTTGCCGCCGATCTCGCCGGTGCGGGCGGTAGATTCACCCGGCGCGTCAAAGGACTGGTCGGACACCACAAACGGTGGGTTGGGTTGGCCGGTCTGGGCGTCCTGGGCTGAGGCGGTATCGCGCTCGACCAGCAGGCGATATTCATCGCGGTTGTAGCGGATGCCTGCGAACAGCTCGATTTCTGGCAGGGTGGATACCATGTCCCGCAGATTGGCGCGGACATTGAAAAACGCCGCTTCATTTTTCGTGTTCTGGTTCAGATCCTTGGTGACGACATAGGCGTCGAAGACGCGATCTGCCAGGCCGCCGGGCAAGTTGATCGGCGAAAAAAACAACTGCCCCAGGTTCTGTTGGGTGCGAGCCACGACAAATCGGTCCTGGTGATCGTCATCCCGATACCAGAACAGACCAAATATCCAGTCTATGCCGCTGCTGCTCTGGGAAGTAAAACGCAATTCCGCGTTGCGGCCAATGCCACTGAAATAGTTGTCAGTTTCAACGATCTGCACTTCGGTGCCGTCGAGATCGTTATAGCGGTGTTCGCGCCGCCGCTCGACACCTCCGATAAAGTCGATATCAATGTTGCCCAGCAGCCAGAGGTCTTCAAGACTCCAGGTGAGGTCGGTCACGACACGGCTGCTTTTGTCGTCGGCCGGGCCGAAGTCCTGATACTGCTGGGACCGCACCTTGAGCAAGTCGAGCGGCATGGGTTTGACGCCAAAACTTTCATAGCGCTCGCTCTGCCGGGTAGAAATGGAAGGGCTGGCGACCATATGCGCGTTCGTGGTTTTGTTGTACTTGATTGCGTGCAGGGCAAGGCGCAGGTTTTCGCTGACATACCCCTCAATCATGCCGCGGTATAAATAACGGGAAAAACTTTCAGGTTCTTCGTCACCTGATGCCAGCTCGTTATCGAGGTAGCCGCTGCGTTCTTCGTACAGCGCGGCAAAGCGGGTGTTAATGCCTTCCGCAATTGGCGCGTTGATAAAACCGCGAACCCGACGGTTGTCGTAGGATGCCACCTGTAAATCGCCACCCGTTTCCCAGTGGTCAACCGGTCGCTGCCATTTCACATCGACCGCGCCGGCGGTCGCGTTTCTGCCATAGACCGTCCCGGAGGGGCCGCGAATCACCTCGATGGTTTGTATGTCGTAAAAGGGTTCTGTGGAATCAACAAAGAAACCGTTGATGTGGTAGGCCACCGGGGAGGTGCCGCCAAAGGCCTTGCCGATACCGCGAATACTGATGTCGTTGCCTTCGCGATCGTTGCGCGCTACCAGCCCCGGAGTGATATCGGCCAACTGTGTAAAGCCATCGATGTTGTTTGATTTAATCAGTTCATTGGAAAAGGCGGAAACCGCAGCAGAAACTTCCTGAATGGATTCGGTGCGTTTGCTGGCGGTAACAAAGACCTCCTCAATCATGGCGGCGGGTTTTCCCTCGCCAGACTGTTCCTGTCGTTGTTCCTGGGCTTGGGCCAGGGCCGTCAGTGAAAAGGCTGTCAGCAGGCTGGCAGCAACGCGGCAGTGTGATGTTGTCATCCGGGAGTGCTCAATTTTATTGTTATCTGACGAGATAGTATGTTTCACACAGCTGCCAAGTCAATTGGGACGCGGGCTGTCTGACAGGTACGCTCTGCTGCGCTGTTCAAGATTGGCGCGGATGTTCATCCAGAATAAATTGTAATCGTAGGCGTGATAGCCCTTGCCCGGAAACAGGGCAAGACCGTAACCGCGGGCCGTGGGTTCATCAATCCAGAGTATGCCGTCTTCGCAGCGTGCCCCGGTCTGCCCCGGATGGGGGGCATCGAGAAAATAGGGGCCGGTAAGTGGCAGTGAGCCGAGGTTGTGCTCCTTACCGATGCGCTCACTGTCGCGGCGCCAGGACAGCGGGTTTACACACACCGGTTCGCCCTTGTTCTGCCAGTGGCTGCCATCCCCGCCTTCCGCCACGGCGTTCCAGCTTAGATAACATCCGGTTGCGGTCGGCGTGTCGCATACGGGCAGCCAGTGCTTTAAAGAGGCTTCTGTCACTGTGTTGCCAATCAGGTAACCGGCCACCAGCCGACGCGCGTCGAGGGGTCTCTGCGCAAACAGATATTCCAGCAGCGGAACGGCGTGGGTCGTCCCCTGACTGTGGCTGGCAATCAAAAAGGGGCGGCCGCGATTGTAGTGAGTCAGGAAATAATCAAAGGCGCGGCGCACGTCGCTGAAAGCCAGTTGTCGCGCCTTTTCAAGATCAGCTTGAGACGTGGGCTTCATCTGTGCGCCTTGCGACATCTGACGGTAGCGCGGCGCATAGACTTTGCCAATGCCGTTATAGACAGCCGCTTGCTGTGGCAGCATGCCGAAGTCGGTGATGAACCGGGCATGCCAGCTTGAGGTGCTGCCGTTCCAGTTGCCTCCCAGCATGTAGCTGGTGGGGTGGATATAGAAAATATCGATCGGCGCCGTGGCCTGACGGTCGCTCAGTCCAGCGCCGTTGGGTACCAGGTCGGCGTTATCTTTTTGCTCGGGGAGTGCCGCCCAGTTTTCAGCGGCGCCATAATCCGGCGCAGGTGGGCTTTGGGATATATCGAAGGGAGAAGAGGGATAAAACCAGCCGGCAAACACATCCAGGGCGCGGGCGGGAGCAGCGTTGCTCAGTAGCAGTAGGCCGATAACAACAATAGGTGTAACGCGCATGATGAGCCTGCTTTGTTATTTTTCATAGACACTACCACATTTTTACCGCGGTGCTGATTCCATTAACGTTACCTGAAAGCGGTGCGTATTAGCGGTGTGCTTCCGCAAGTGCTTAACGGTTAACGGAAAGCATTTTTCGCGCTTTTTTCTGGTTCTTTTCGAGCGCTTAATAGGGTAGCCTGAGTTTCGCTGCTGTAAGTAATAACGATAACAATGTAGAGGCGGGTCTATTTGTGGACAAGAACGGTTGGCGTGTGAAGCGCCGTTTTGGTTTTGCGGTAATTGCGGCCAGTATTGTGATTTCCGGTCACGGTTGGGCGGCGGAAACGCGGGTCATTGAAGAGGTTCTGGTTACCGCCAACAAGCGACTCGAAAGTTCGCAGGATGTACCGCTGTCGATATCGGTGGTAAATGGCGATTTTGTGCGCGAGTCGGGTATCACCGATGTGGGCGAAATCACCCGCTATATCCCTAACGTTAATTTCGATGCTTCGCTGGCGCTCTACACGACAGTGACCATTCGCGGATTCGGCACGCCCCCACTGGGGGTTGGTTTTGAGCCTTCCATTGGTCTGGTGATTGACGACGTGCCGTTTGGGCGCTCTACCTTTACTCAGGATGCGGTGTTTGATCTGGAGCGGCTGGAAGTGTTGCGCGGTTCGCAGGGCACCCTGTTTGGCAAGAATACGCTGGGTGGGGTCTTTAACTTTCATACGGCTGCACCAACGGATTCTCCCGAGGGCTATATCAGTTATAACCGGGTGGAAGATGTCACCACCGAGAGCGTCGAGCTTGCGGTTTCAGGCCCTTTGATCGGCGATCATTTTCTGGGGCGCATTGCCTACCGCTACAGCGATGGCGATACGCTGGAATACAACAGCACCCGTAACGAACAACAGACCCAGCGCGATGAAGGGCTGCGGGTAAAACTGTTGTGGGATATAAGCGATACGCTGACAGGCAAGGTGAACCTGCTGCGCGCCGAGTCGGTCACCAAAGGATATACGCAGTCGCTCTATATAGTCAGTGAGCGCAGTCTGAGGGTTTTCCGCGAATACGACCCGGAGACAGAAGCCGACCCCTATGATCAGAATACGTCCACCGACGGTTTAACCCTGTCTGACCGGGAAACATCGGCGGCCTCGCTGCAGTTACTGTGGCAGACACCCACGTTTTTGGGTTTGCAAAACACGCAGCTGACATCAATCTTGGCCTGGTCTCAGGTCAAAACGCCCTACGCCCTGGACGTGGATTATTCGCCGGTGAATCTGGTGGTGTTTAACGGGCCACCGCGGGGTAATCCCTATTCAGCGCGCTCGGTCGAATTTCGCTTTGATGCCACCGCGCCGTCCTTTTTCGGTTTCGGCGGTGAGGTGGATTTTGTGGTGGGCCTGTTTGGCCAGCGCTCGAAGGTGAATGTGTTTCAGGATATCGATGTCGACCTCAACGGTCTGTTTGCCTTTGCCCGCGCCGGTGCCATTGTCCAGAATCAACAGCTTCCTTTCGATCCTTTTCTGCTGGGTCTGCCGGTGGATTCCAGTGGCTTGATCATTGCCGGCGAGCGCGAGCGCTTTATTTCCGGAACCTCGGCAGAAACAGTGTCCTACGCCGTTTTTTCGCAGCTGAATTGGGCGGCCACCGAGCGGCTGAGTGTGACCCTGGGGTTGCGCTATGGCGAGGATGAATCTACAGGTCGATCATTTTCTGCGGTCGCCGAGGGCAACAGTTTTTCGGCCGGCTCCCTGCAGCAGGAAAGTTTTGAAGCGCCCAATCTCGAGCGCAGCGAATCAAACGTATCCCCCAAGCTGGCACTGAACTACGAAGTGCTGCCCGACATCAATGTGTATGCTACAGCGGTGAAAGGCTTCAAGGCGGGCGGTTTTGATTTCGCGCCGCTAAACCCGAACTCGCTAGAGTACGGTGCAGAATCTGCGGTGACCTACGAAGTTGGCTTGAAATCCCGCTTGCTGGGCGGTTCGCTGGTGCTGAACATGGCGGCCTTTGATTCAGAAGTGGAAGACCTGCAAATACGCACCTTCAACGGCGTTACGCTGGTAACGGACAATGCCCCGGAGTCAGAGAGTCGGGGTGCTGAGCTGGATTTCTTCTGGCTGCCACCTGTGCAAGGTTTGAGTGTTGCGGGCAGCGTTGGTTATCTGGATGCGATTTATAAAGAATTTCCCGACGGCCCACCGATATTTACCTCGGGTCAGGATGAGGGGCAGGATCTTGCCGGCAAGCCGCTGCCATACGCCTCGGAATGGAATGCAACCTTGTCGCCGCGCTATGAGTTTGCGTTTTTCGGCATTGATAGTCTGCGCGCCAGCGTCCGTCTCAATGTGAGTTACAACAACGGACGTTTTCTGGATTCGGATATCGATCCAAATACGTATCAGGAGGGCACCACGCGCATCGATGCAGGCTTTGGGCTGCGCTCGGAAACCGCCGGCTGGTCAATAAACTTTAACGCCAAAAACCTGACGCGAGAAAAGGACTCCCTGCTGATTCTCGACCAGCCCTTGCTGCCCGGGAATTACACCATGACGCCTTACCCGGATCAGACTATCTATCAGCTTGGCCTGCGCTGGGATATGGGAAGGTGAGCTATGTAATCCGAGGTGCCTTGAAAGGGCGCGGCCTGACCCAAAACCAACTCCACAACACCAGCAGGCCAAAGCCTGAGTAAAGGCTGATAAATACCCAGGGCGGCGCGCGGTAGTACAGCAGCTGCTCCAGCCAGTGGGCGATAAAACTGCCGGCGTAGACGGCGTCGCCGGCTTTTTCGCGCAGCGCCATTTCCCAGCTGGTTAGCGGGCAAAGGATACCGAGCCAGGCCTGGGTGACCACAATAGCTATGGCGCCCAGGTGCCCCCAGCGAAACCAGGGGTTGCGCACCCAGTGCCAGTCGCGGCACTTGCCGAGCACAATAACGGCCTGCCCCAGAACAATAAACGCCACCACCAGCACATGAAGCAGTAATAGTGCATCAGCTGCGATGGCATAGAAAATGTCCATACGGTTCTCAGCTGGCCATATTGCGACACGACGCCCTCAAGGCAGCATACGCGTCAGGGTGTCGTCCTTGTCGATCAAAGCGTGCCAGACCGTGCCGGCCATATGCAGCAGGATCAGTGTCGCGAAGGCGGGCGCTGCGACGTGCTTGTGCACTTCCAGCACCTGTTTGGCCAGTTCTTTGTTTTCGGCGATAAAGGGTGGAATGGTAATCAGGCCATAGAGCACCACATCGTAGCCGCTCAGCAGCGTCGCGCTGATGCCGGCAATGGGCATGGCAATGACAAGAATCGCCATACCCCCGTGGGTTATGCGGGCCAGCAGTATCTGCCAGGGGGCGCCACCGCGCGGCGGTCGCCCTTGCTTTGCGAGCACGATCAGCCAGGTGATCATCAGCAGCATCGCGCTGACGCCGACGCTCAAGTGGGCACGCATCCACCAGAGTTTTTCCGGGTCGCCGCGCTCGTAGCTACCGGCAATATTGACGGCGACAAAAGCTGCAAGCACAAAGGCAAAAAGAAGCCAGTGTAAAAGCTTGCTGGCACCAGACCATTCACGGGGTTGTTCTGCTGACATGGCGAGCCCTCGACGGCTATGCGGTTTCAATCACGCTAGCGCAAAGCCGTCGAGGGTGCAAAGGGTGTTACAAGGAGGGATTGATCAGGAATTTTTTGCCGGTCGCCTGCTTGCTGTACTCCGCGACAATGTCTGCCTGCAGCGCGTCGGTCAGAGAGATCTCATCGCTGTAGTGGCTGGCAAAGGTAGTGGTCAGTTCGTTGGCCACGCGTTTTTGCAGCGCCTGGGTTTTCTCCGGCCCCACTTTCTGAATGAAGGGCGTCAGCAGCCAGGCATTAATGCCCCAGCTAAAGCCGAAGTTGCGATTGATCACGGTGGGAGCCATATCCAGGCTGCCGTATATGTACAGCTGCTTGAAAATGTTTGAACCGTAGGGGCCGGGCAGCTCGGTATCTTTCAGTGCTGCCTTTTCCATGCAGGTAAGAATGCGACTGCCCAGATCACCGCCGCCGGTGGCGTCGAAGGCGACGTAGGCCTCAGTGGCTTCGATGGCGGCAGTGAGATCGCGCATGAAATTGTCGTCGCTGGAATTGAGCACGTATTTGGCACCCTGTGATTTCAGCAGCTCCACCTGTTCCGGTTTGCGCACGATATTGACCAGCTCAATGCCGTCATTCAGGCAAATGCGGTTCAGCATCTGGCCCAGGTTGGATGCGGCGGCGGTGTGAACAATCGCCTTGAAGCCTCCCGCGCGCATGGTTTCAACAAAGCCCAGCGCGGTCAGCGGGTTGACAAAGGAAGAGGCTGCTTCGCGGGCGGTGGTGCCCTCATTGAGGGGCATGCACTGCATTACATTGACCTTGCGGTACTGGCAGTAGAGCGCGCCATCCATCACCGCAACGGTTTTTCCCAGCAGGGCCTGCGCGGCTTTGCTGGAACCGGCTTTAACCACAGTACCAGCGCCTTCGTTCCCTGCCGGCAGGGGCTTGCCGATACGCGGCTTAACCCGGCTCTCTACGCCGGCTTTGAGTTTGGCGCTGTACACGGTATTTGCACCGCTGCCACTGGTAGAGCCGGTGCTGACATCGGCCGGGAAAATCAACGTTGCCTGGTCAGAGGGGTTGATGGGGGTGGCTTCAATACGCACTACCACTTCGTCATCACCCGGCTCCGGTACAGGCGCTTCTTTCAGGATCAGTTGCAGGTGACCGTCGTCGGTGACCAGTGAGCGAAGGTTAAGTCCGGTATCTGGGCTTTGCATGCATTTCTCCGTCTAGTTGGCGCTATTGAATCAGCGAGACGTAGGGTATCACTACCTTGTG
>JBFHCW010000082.1:0-8793 GCA_041585035.1 Litorivivens sp. | reverse complement strand
CTTGCCGACCTTTCGCGACAACGGTGGCCTGTGGCACAACCATTCGGTGTACGACGTGGCAACACCCGAAGCCTGGGCGCGCGATCCGCAGCTGGTACTCGACTTTTACAACGCGCGGCGGCAGGGGCTGCGCAAGGTTGCACCCAATACCGCGCACTGCGCGCTGGCGGAGCTCGAGCGGCACTGCGAGGTGGTGGTCATCACCCAGAACGTCGATGACTTGCACGAGCGTGCCGGTTCCAGCCGGGTGATTCATTTGCATGGAGAGCTGACGAAAGCTCGCTCATCGGAACGTGAATCGCTGGTCTATGATCTGGGCGAGCGCGATATTGCCCTGGGTGATGTCTGCGAGCTGGGTTCGCAGCTCCGGCCCCATGTCGTGTGGTTTGGCGAAATGGTGCATAACACCGAGGAAGCCTGCGCCGAAATTGCCAGTGCGGACAAACTGCTGGTCGTCGGGACTTCGCTCTCGGTTTACCCGGCGGCGGGATTTATAGAATTGGCTCCTCCGGGCATCGAACGGGTTGTTGTGGCGCCGGAACTGGAGCGCGTCCCGGCGGGCTTTGAATGGTTGCGCGGCAGCGCCACCGAGTATGTGCCGGCGTTGTGTGACCGCTGGACTACGCAGTAGCCGATATTCGGGCTTTGGTGTGAGGCTTCGGCCGCCTAGACATAACGCACCGCGCCGCCATCAATCCGGATATTCTGGCCATTGATAAACCCGGCGCGATCGCTGCACAGAAAAGCCACAAGTTCAGCCACTTCTTCACGCGTCGCCAGACGCTCGCAGGCGTTGGGAAATTCCGTTTCCACCACCTTTCGCTCAATGTCGGCCCAGTCGTCCCCCCAGCCCTTCTTTTCCGCCTTCAACCGAAACCCGGCCTCCAATTCCGGGGTGCGTATATAGCCCGGTGACACGGTGTTGACGGTAATGCCAGTGCCGCTAAGCTCTTTGGTCAGACTGACACTGAGTGTTGCCAGAGCACCCTTGGCGGCGTAGTAGTGGGGCATAATGTTGTTGGGTTGGTGGCTACCAATGGTGCCAAGATTGATGATGCGCCCCCAGCCTTCCTTTTTCATGAGCGGCGTCAGGGCTTCGCACAGGCGGGCGACCGACAGAACGTTTTTCTGGTACATGTCTAGCCAGTCTGCTTCAGCGGTTTTGCCCCACTTGCCGGCACTGGCGGTGCCGTAGTTGTTGACCAGAATATCAACATGCGCATTCATTGCCTCGAGTTGTTCTACAACCTGCGCGCAACCCGCGGTGGTGGCAATGTCCCCCCACACGCACGGTTGTATTCCGCTGACATCGCCTTCGGTCAGCCCGTGGCGAATCACCTTGACGCCTTCGCCCGCCAGGGTTTGGGCAATGATTTCCCCGGTGCCGCGGTGGCTGCCGGTGACCAGTGCAGTTTTTTCAGCTATTCCAAGGTCCATAAATATGTCCTGTGATGTTCGGAGCGCGATGGAAAAACGAAAATAGTCTCACGATCCTGCTCTGTGGCAAAATTGCCAACTACGCATAAAACATAAGAGGTCCGCATGAACTACTGCCCCCAATGTGCCAGCCCGATGGGTGAGGTTCTGATCGATAGTGAAATCCGAAAGGGCTGTCCAGACAGTGCCTGTGGCTTTGTGTTGTGGAACAATCCCACGCCGGTGGTGGCAATGATTGTAGAAGTTGAGGGCGGTGTCGTGCTGGCTCACAACGTGAACTGGCCGAAAAGTTTCTATTCGATCATTACCGGCTTTCTCGAGGCCGGCGAAGACCCGTTGGAATGCGCCAAGCGTGAGACCATGGAAGAGCTCAATTTACACACGCTGGACTCCTCACTGGTGGGCGTTTACGCCTTTCCCCAGCAGAATCAGGTAATTATTGCCTACCACATCAAGGCGGCGGGTGACGTGAAGCTGAACCACGAGCTGGATGACTACAAGATTGTGCCGGTCAGTGAATTAAAAGGCTGGGACATGGGCACCGGGCTGGCCATTAACGATTGGCTGGCCGCTCAGCGGGCATCCTGATCACTGACCTCGGACGACTCCTCCGCTGAGCTGTCGCCCTCGTCTTCTTCGCTTTCTTTGGGGTCGAAGAACAGGTCGTCCAGGGTTTTGTCGTCTTCGTCGTAGTCTTCGTTGCGCGGGTCGAGCTCGACCATCACCGGCATAACATCGGGTGAAACCGCCACGAAATCTTCCTGCTCTTCCGGTGAAATGGCCGGCACACGCTGTAGGTCGCGCAGAATAAACACCACCAGCAATCCCAGCAGCAGGGTGTTGGCGAGGTAGAAGCCATTCGGGCCGACAGCACCCATCGCGCTGGCGTTGAGCAGCGGCCCCGCCAGATTGCCAATGCCGTAGGCGGTGAGCAAGGTGGCGCTGGCGGCGACAATCTGATTCTGGGTCATCCGGTCATTGGTAATGGCAACGGCGATGGAGTATATCGAGGCCGACAACCCGAAAAATACGGAGGTAAACGCGCAGATCCAGAGAAAACTGAGGTTGCCCAACAGAATGATAGCGCTGCCAGCCAGCGCGGAAATAAGGGTCACAATCAGCATGATACGGGCGCGGTCGTGACGGTCACAGAAATAGCCGATGGGTGCGGCGATGACCATGGCCGACAGAATAGCCACCGACATGAACACCGAGATCTGCCCCACATCCAGGCCGGTACTGGTAGCATAAACCGGCGCCATGGCGTAGAAGCCGCTCATAATCACACCGTTCAGCAGCGCGGCGATTACCCCCAGTGGGGCTTCGCGGTAGACCTCCAGCATGGGCAGTGCTTCAACTGCCTCAATATTCGGCGAGTGCATATGGCTCATCGCCAGCGGAATGAGGGAGGCCACCAGAAGTATGGCCGCCAGACTGAAGGGAATGGCTGATTCCGGGGGAGCGACCTGCAGCAGCAACTGGCCGCCGGCTACCGCTAAATAGAAAAAGATCTGATACGTTGAAAACAGGCGTGCCCGGTTGCCCGCCGTTGCGACACAACTGAACCAGCTTTCCACCGTCATGATCAAACCGGCCGCCGCAATGCCGCTGGCAAAGCGCAGCACACCCCACACCCACATCGATTGCCACAGGGGATAGACCAGGGCGGCGATGGCAATGCAGGCGGAGAAGACGGCGAAGGCGCGAATGTGGCCGACCCGTTGAATAATGCGCTGGCAAATGCGTGAGCCAATGACAAAGCCCAGCGCAAAGAAAAACAAGACGATACCAATGGTCATTGGATCGACGCCGTTCAGGCTCATGCGCACGCCCAGCAGAGAATTTACAAAGGCATTGCCGCTGGCAAAAAGAACGACGCTGATAATCAGCGCGGATAGGGCGATTACGATTTGGGTCATGAATACTGGGCGCGGTCTATTCCGTGTTGGTGATTAAGCTCAAGGATCACATCGGCGTGTGAGGGCAGAGTTGCAAGATTGGCTTCTGTCAGGCGCTGATAGTGCTGGATAAAGCGCGCAACCTGCTCGGCGCTCATGACGCCGCTGCCGCCCGGGCTGAGGGCCGCAAGTTTCTGTTCCTGCTCCAGACGCCAATGATAAACGCAGCTGAAATCCGGGGCTTTCAGCATCACCATTGTATGCAATCGACGGAACAGTTGCTGGTAATTTTTCAGACTGTCGTTGACGAATTGCCGCCAGCGACCGTCGTGGTCCTCGTTTTTTTCCAGTGCATTGATCGGTGTCGTCAGTTCGTTCTCGCTCTGAGGTCTGGAGCCGACACACCAGCCTTCCAGAATGACCATGTCTATCGGGCCTGTCACCGTGGGCCATTGTGACTGTGGCGCGCGGTCATCAAAGCTTTTATCGAAGCGGGGGAGTGGCGCGACATCGCCGGGGCCGAGGCTCAATAAACTGTCCAGTGTCTGCAGTGCCAATGCCAGATCATGGGTGCCGGGTACGCCCCGGGTTTGCAGCAGCGGGTGGAGGGTTTGCGCTAACTGCTGTCGTTCACTGCGGGTGAGATAGAAGTCGTCGATGGACAGTACGGCGACCCTGCGCCCACGTGCTCCCAGCACGACGGCGATGAGGTCCGCGAGAGTCGATTTGCCGGAACCCTGGCAGCCGTTAATGCCGAGCAACAGCGGCCATTCCGTTTTCTTGTCGAGCCAATCAATCAGGGGCAGGTAGACGTCCTGCGCGATATCGCGGAAGGATTCCGGCAGTTTGTGGTGGCCCATGAAGGCTTGAAGCGTGTCTTCGTTGTTCGACAAGTCGTGCTCCTTACTTGCCAAACAGCTCTCGGTCCGCGTCGGAGGCTGCTTCCCGGCATTCGCCGGTGACCGTGGAGTGACGGAAGCCAATGACCTTTTCAACCACCACATACCCCTCGCGGCAGTAGCCTGTGTTGTCGAGCTTTTTGTCAATCAGGGCCATTACCCGTGCTTCGATAGCCGCTTTTTCGTCGTCAGCCGAATAGGCCGACATTTCCGGCGGCTCGTTCATATCCGTGGGTTCGTTGGCGTCAAAGACCAGTGTGGGTTTTACGCGTCCGTCAGAGGGCGAATCGAGTCGATAGTCGAACAGCTTGCTGCCGTCCTTGAGGATGCGGGGGTTGAAGGTTTCGGTCTCGTTGTCCTGAAGCTGTGAGCCGCTGCAGGCCGCGAGAAGGCAAGCTATCAGGCTCAGGCCTGTAAGTTTGGTGTGCTGAGTCATGAAACCCTCCTTGATTACTGAGTGGGTGGTTTTTTAGCAAAGCGGTCGCGGTCTTCGGCGGTGGCGGCTTCTTTGCACTCGCCGCGCAGGCTTGCGTTACCGTACCCGACGAGCGTGTCGAGTGTGTAATAACCTTCGCGGCAGTAGCCGTTTTCTTCCAGTAGTCGAGGCACGGCAAACATCAAATGGCGCTGGTTTCTTTTGCGTAGCTCTTCGGCTGAGTAGACGTCGCGGCCGTCACTGAAACCGCCGGACTGGTCGTAGGCAAAAATGGGCCGCAATTTGTCGCCGCGAGAGAACTCGTAGCGAAACATTTTGGTGCCGTTGTCGAGGATCTGCGGCGTAAACTGTTCTGTGATACCGGTGACTGGCGGGGTGCTCGAACAGGCCTGCAGCAACAGGCCCAAGCCTACAAAAAAAACCGAATATCGCAAACCCGCCTCGCTAACCAATGGATAGGGCCAGCATACGGCTTAGCTGGCACAACTGCCAGCCGCTTTCCTCGCGCATCTCGTTGAAGGCATCCTGTACCTTGCGCAGATCGCGCTGGGAGCTGGGATTGTCTCGATCGATCACGCCGTTGAGCTTCAGGGCCGCGCAGACGTCGCGGCTGAGAATGAACGTGTCTTTGCCCATAAAGCGCAGAAAATACTGGCCGCTGTTGCCGCCCAGACGCGAGCCGTGTTTTTTCAGGTACAGCCACAGGCCGGTGATGTCGTCCTCTGGCCACTGGGCCAGAAATTTGCCGACCCCGCCATATTCCCGCTGCAGATCAAGCACCAGCAGGGCATTGTCCTGCACGGCCTTGACCTTGTTCAGATTGCGGATGATGCGGGTGTCACTGGCCATATCTTCCACTTGCTCTGGCGAGCGGGAGGCGACCCAGATGGGCAGAAAGCCATTAAAGACTTCCTCAAAACCATCCCATTTGTTCTGTACCACCCGCCACACGAAACCGGCGCGGAAGATGCAGGCCGCCATTTCTGCGAGGTAGCGATCGTCACCAGTTTTTTTCAGCTGGGCGGCGGTTTTGGCCTTGGGTAGCTGCTCCTGCAGGGCTTTGGGACCCCCTTGATGATCCAGAGCGCGTTGCTGACAGCGTTTGAAGAGTGTGGTCATGGAGCCATTCCGGGTAGAGCGCGAAGGGCGAGAATAGCGGGGCCGTTCGGAGGCGGCAAGCGCGCGCTTGCATAATAGATATGCTGTCTTTATATTAAACAAGGTTTACTAAATAGCGGCAGGTGATGTCATGGCTCGATCGTCGGAAAAACTGGAAGCGCTGCAGGCAGGTGGTGAAACCCTGTGGCGGACCCAATATTACGAGCCAGCTGTCGCTGAGCAGGGCGAGCGTAAAACCCGCTTCCAGACCCAGAGCCTGCGCTGGGATATCAAACCGCTTTACACACAATCAGACCTGGACGCCATCGGCTTTGATCCGGACAAGGATCTGGGGCTCCCCGGCACCTATCCCTATACCCGCGAGACGCGCCCGGCGGGCTATCGTGGTGACCTGTGGGCCATGACCCAGGTCAGCGGTTTTGGTTGTGCGGAGGATTCGGCCAAACGTTGGGAGTACATGGTCAATCAGGGGCTGGATTCCATCATCGTTGAATACGACCTGCCCACCACCAATGGCTACGATTCAGACAACCCCTTGTGCCGGGGGGAAGTGGGCCGTGCCGGTATGGCACTGGATACGCTGCAGGATATGGAAGACGCCCTGAACTTCCCGCTGGAAAAACTCAAGAACCTGACCTCGGTGTGCAATGCGCCCCAGCCGGTCAATCTGGCGATGCTGATCAAGGCGCTGCAACGAAAGGGCAAGAAACTCGACGACATTCGCCTGATGATGCCCAACACCATTCTGGTGGAGTACACCTGTGTTGGTCGTTACATCTACCCGCCCAAGCACGGTCTGCGGCTGGCCTGTGACGTTATCGAGTACTGCATGACGCACCACAAGAACTGGATGCCGCTGAATATCGTCGGTGCCCAGATTTACGCGGCTCGTGGCAACCCGGTGCAGGAAATCGCCTATTCCTTTGCGATGGCGCGGGCCTATATCGACGAGCTGCTGGCGCGCGGTCACGACATTAACGAAGTCGCCCCCATGGTGAGTTTTATCACCGGCATTGATATGGACTTCTTTGAGGCCATCGGCAAGCTGCGGGCCTACCGCAAGGTATGGGCCCGTCTGATGAAGGAAACCTATGGCGCCACCGCCGAGGAGGCGCTGAAGCTTCGGCTGATGAGCTCACCCGGCACCATGTCCATGGCCTTGCAACAGCCGTTGAATAACATCGCCCGGCTCGGTATTGAAATGCTGGCCTGCGCTCTGGGCGGCGGTGCCCACACGATTAATACGCCGCTTTACGATGAAGCCCACGCCCTGCCCAGTGAAGATGCCATTACCATTGGCGCCAACATTCACCACATTGTTGCGCAGGAGACGGGGGTGGCCGACACCATTGATCCCCTCGCCGGTTCTTACTACGTGGAATACATGACCAAGCGCATGGAAGACGCGGTGTTCGAGGAAATGGAAAAGATCGAAGCCATGGGCGGTGCACTGGGTGCGCTTGAGGCGGGTTATTTTCAGAGTGAACTGGCAGAAGAACAGATCGCCATGAACAGTGATTTTCACAGTGGCGAGCGCAAGTTTGTCGGCGTGAATTACCTGGTGAAAAAAGACGAAAAGCGCGAAATCGAAATCTTCCGGCATGACGAGGAAGCGGAAGCGCGACAGATAGAGCGGCTCAATCGCATCAAGGCGCAGCGCGACAATGCCGCGGTAGAGCGCGTGCTGGAAAAGGTGCGTGAGGCCGCTCGCAGTAACACCAATATGGTTGAACCGATGCTGGAGGCGGTGGAGCTCTACGCTACCCACGGTGAGTTGTGCGATGCGATGCGCGATGTGTTTGGGGAGTATGACCCGAATGCGTTGACGCCTACGCTTTAAAACCACCCTCACCCTAGCCCTCTCCCAGAGGGAGAGGGGATGTATACACCCGCGTCGGTGCGCCCCCTCTCCCTCTGGGAGAGGGCCGGGGTGAGGGGATTAGCATACGAGAGAGAACATGACCCAACCCATAAGAATACTCCTCGCCAAAATTGGCCTGGATACCCACACCATCGGCATCACCGTGCTCGCCAAAGAGCTGCGTGATCGCGGTTTTGAAGTGATTTTTTCGGGATTGAAACAAACACCCGAAAAAGTGGCTCACGCCGCGCTGCAGGAAGATGTGGATGTGATCGGCGTCAGTTGTCTTTCCGGCGGTCATATGACGCACTTGAAAGTGCTGGCCGAAAAGATGAAAGAAATGGGCCTCGACGATCGTATTTTGATCGTTGGTGGCGTTGTGCCGGAAGAAGATGTCGAACCGCTCAAGGCTCTCGGCGTTGATCAGGTCTTTACCATGGGCGCGAATATGGACGATATCGCCACTTTTCTGCGTCGTGCCGTTACGGTCTGATGCGTCGCCCCATTGTTCTCGACGATACCTGGCGTACCGCGATACAGGCGCGTGACGTCGCCACACTGGCGCGCACTATCACCGCCATTGAACGCTCGCCGGAGTTTCTGCTGCAACTGTCACGGGAAGTCTTTGCAGTGCAGCCCGTCAGTAGCATCGGCATCACCGGGGTGCCCGGTGCTGGCAAGTCCACTCTCCTGAATCAATTGATCAAGCACTACCGGCAAGCCGATAAGAACGTGGCGGTGCTGGCGGTCGATCCGAGCAGTATTCAAACCGGCGGTGCCGTGTTGGGTGACCGTTTGCGGATGCAGGATCATGCTCTGGATGACGGCGTTTTTGTCCGCTCCCTGTCTACCAAGGGTCAGCTGGGCGGGGTTTCCGAAACCACTTTTATCACGGCCCAGCTGCTCAAGTTTGCCGGGTTTGATCGCATTTTCATCGAAACCGTCGGCATCGGTCAGAACGAACTGGATATTGTGCGGGTGGCCGATGTCAGCGCGCTGGTCTTTATTCCCGGCGGCGGTGACTACGTACAGGGCATCAAGTCTGGCGTGATGGAAGTGGGCGATGTGTTTGCAATCAACAAATGTGACCTGGACGGCGTGCGGGCCTTGGAAAAGGTACTGCAATTGGAAGCCCACGACCGG
>JBFHCW010000081.1:0-8841 GCA_041585035.1 Litorivivens sp. | reverse complement strand
CGAACCAAGGTGGCCGTAAGCACGGAGTTTCTGAAAGCACAACGCGACCTTGGAAGTGAAAGCGGCATTCCACCCTTTATCCATTTTTATATTTTTGACTTTCATGCTGCTCCTGAATAAGCCATGACTTTGCGCCTGACTCGCGCAGTTGGTTGTGTGGGTATTATCCCGCAATTGTATGTCAGCGCCAGATACCAGCACGCCTTAGGGGGACGCGAGCAACTTATTGCTGTTGGTCTGTTTGCTGGCCATAACTCGAAAACTTTGCCAGCACCTCGCTCATTTCTTCTTCGCTCAGCAGGCGCGGCTCACCCAGCGCCAGGCACTGGGCGTATCCAGCTGCCAGGTCTTCTACCTGAATGGCGAGGGCCAATGCCTGCTCGGGGCTTGAAGCGAAGGCTATCTGACCGTGGTTGGCCATCAGGCAGGCCTTGCGCTCGTTCAGCGCCGTGACCACGGCGCGGGCGAGTTGGTCGGTGCCGAAGGTGGCATAGTCCGCCAGTTCAATGGAGTCGCCGCCGGCGACGGCAATCATATAGTGGTAGGCGGGAATGGTTCTGCCCAGACAGGCGAGGGTGGTGGCGTAGCGGGAATGGCAGTGCACAATAGCGCCAGCCTCGGCGCGCGCCTGGTAAATGGCGCTGTGCATATGCCACTCGCTGGATGGCCTGAGCGCCCCCGCTTCCGCATGGCCGTATTGATCGATGAAGACCAGATCGGCCGGTTTGATGCTGGCGCAGGCCGCTCCGGTGGGCGATATCAGCATGCCGCCGTCAACCCGAATGGAGGCGTTGCCGGTACTGCCGGGGCTCAGCTTGGCGGCAGCCATTTCATGCAGTGTGTCACACAGGCGCTCGCGGGCCTCGGTAAAACGCGCCGCGCTTGTCACTAGCGACCGCCGTGACGCAGGGCTTCTATCCGTTTTTCCAACGGCGGGTGGCTGCTGAACAGTTCAGCGAGTGACTGGCCCTTCGCCTTGCGAATACCGAAGGCGGTGAGTTCGCCGGGCATATCGCCGGGGTCAATACCCTGTTCCGCCTGCAAGCGCTGCAGCGCGGCGATCATGGACTGACGATCGGCCAGGGTTGCACCTGCGTGGTCGGCACGGAATTCGCGCCAGCGGGAGAACCACATCACGATGGCTGATGCGAGTATGGCCAGCAGCATTTCGGTGATCATCACCACAATGTAATAGCCAAAGCTGTAGCCGCGCTCGGTTTTGAAAACCACGCGATCAATGGTGTGACCGATCACGCGGGCAAAGAACATCACAAAGGTGTTTACCACGCCCTGAATCAGGGTAAGGGTCACCATATCGCCGTTGGCCACGTGTCCGATTTCGTGGGCCAGTACGGCACGCACTTCTTCCGGGCGAAAGCGCTCGAGCAGACCCTGGGATACCGCTACCAGTGCATCGTTGCGGTTCCAGCCGGTGGCGAAGGCATTGGAGCTGTGGGAGGGGAAGATGCCCACTTCGGGCATCTTGATGCCCGCCTTGTCTGACAACTCTTTCACGGTTTGCATCAGCCACTGTTCTTCCCGATTGCTCGGGGTGGTGATGATGCGGGTGCCGGTGCTGCGTTTGGCCATCCATTTGGAAATGAACAGCGAGATCAGCGAGCCGGACATGCCAAAGATGCCGCAGAAAATAAGCAGGGCCGTCAGGTTGAGATCAACGCCGTTCGCGTCCAGGTAGCCGGAAAAGCCCAGCAAGTTCAAGACGGTACTCGCCACAATCAGGATGGCGATGTTGGTTGCAAGAAAAAGCGCGATTCTGAGCATCGAGTTTGTCCGTTAGCCTTGTCAGGCAGAGATATGGGGGTTGTCGGTGGAAGTTTCAAGCGCCTCGCTGTCGTCGGCCTCGGCACTGATGGGCAGCGGCGTGGCGGAGGCTTCTACCAGGGGGTTGCCGAAGTCATCGACATCGCACTCCTGATAGTGGGCGCGCAGCTCAATATCCTTGGAGCTGAGTTCAAAAACCATATTGATCGCGTCGACCTTGTCCTGACAGCGAAATACGATGCGGCGGTCGCGCCCGTCTGTCCATTCCTTGTTTTTGCCAAGATAGTGGCCATGCTGGTTTTGAATCACATAGGTCGTCATGTTTTCCCTCAACTGCAGGTTAACGCTGAAGTGTTTCCGATCGATGTATTGTCTATGACAAGCGTGTCACTCGTCGAGTAGCACATCCTTGGCCAGATTGATCTGAGCGGCGAGATAATCGTTGCCGCCGCGGTCCGGGTGCAGTTTCTGCATCAGGCTGCGATGGGCCTTGATCACATCGTCACGGCTGGCGCCTTCTTTTAGCCCCAGTATTGAAAGCGCTTGTTCTCGGCTCATGGCGCCGGTTCCGCCAGGGTTTTGCGAGTGATTCCAGTCGTTGCCAAAGCGACGCGTCAAATAGGTGTTCAGCAGGTCGATGGAGTCGGTGTCGCTTTGGCAGTCGACGTAAAGCTGCTTCAGCTCATCCAGCGACAGCTGGTTGAGCTGGCGTCCGGCAAAGGGCCCTTGTGTCACTTCGCCGTCGAGGGCGCCGCTGTCGTGATCCATGGTCATGTGCAGCCACGGCGTGTCCACCGCTGACTGATTGCCGCTGGTGGCGCCGCGGCTGGCCGCTCCCGCCTTGCGCTGGTGGGCAAGAAAGGGCAACAGCCGAACCAGCAGCGGGAAGGCTTGGCGTACAAAGGGCAGCAGCGCGCCGATCAGCGCGCCGATCCAGTGCACGCGTCCGGTCAGTGACAGCAATACCAGTGCACCCGCGACAACGGTGACGACGAGTGTGATGTAGGTTTTCCGGCGCTCAGCCGGATTTTGCTGATTGGCCCTGCGCACCAGTGCCACAATGGCAAACAGCACAGCGCCTGCCAGCAGTAAACGGATTAACACTACAACTGCTCCAGTAGATGTTTGGCCGCATTATCCGGTAATTTGCGCAGCGCATCCATGCCGCCGGCGGCGAAGCTGGCCACTGCTCGCAGCAGGGCCTTCAGTTGTGCTGCGCTGGCAGCGTCAAAGGTGGCGTAGGCGCCGCCACTCAGCTGGCAAAGGCGCTTGAAGCAACGCGCCACATCCGGGTCGTTTCCCTCCTGAAACAGGAACAGCGGTAGTTTGCGCAGGCCGCATTCGCCCGCCAGCGCGGATAGCTCATCAACGGATTCCTCGACCGCATCGCCGATGAATATTACCGCGCGCAGGCGTTGCTGGCGGTGCTCGGTGAGGCAGTGTTGCAGTAGAGTGCGTATCTGGGTGTAACCGGCCATACAGAGTACGCTGCTCATCTGGTCGTGCAGCTGACCGGGGGAGGGTCCCCAGGGGCTGGCGTGAAACTCACCCAGACCCCGGTAATAGCACAGTTGAATGGCGATGCCCCCCAGGTCCTTGCTGGCCTCGAACATTTCGCCATGCAGAGCGCGGGCTTGCGACCAGGTGGGTTGGCGACTGGCGGTGGCGTCAAGGGCAAAAACCAGACGTTGGCGGCTGTCTGTCGCAGTGGGCAGGTTTTTCGCCTGTTCCAGAAAACGGCTGATTTCTGTCGACGACGAGCGTTTTTGCGGAAATCGTTGTGCCATTCAGGCTCTTCTCATGTCAGTACGATCTGGCTGTGCTAAAGTCGCCTTCAATTATAGCGATAATAACCCGGTAGTATGGACCACAGCCCCTCTATCACAATGGAATTACACGATTTATCCACCCAGCATCGGGCGAAACTTTTTTCCGCCCTGAGTGAACAGCAGACCGGCGATAGCGATTGGGACCAGGTCTTTGCCTTGATGCGGCACGGCCAGCAGGTGGCCGAGCGCGCCGATCTGGGTGACCTTGCCGAACAGTTTGCCGCGGGCCAGGAACTGGTCATCGATGAGCTGAAGAAGGGTGGCCAGTTTTACGACTGGGAATTGCAGTTCATGCAGCTGGGTATGGCAACTGGCGCGCTGTCTGCGGTGTACGATCGTATTGCCGCCCATTATCGCTTGCTGGGTGCCTTTCTGGATGAACTGCGAAAAAACCTGCTGCTGCCGGTGCTGATCATGCTGAGTGTGGTGGTCGGTCTGCCGTTGATGGGCGTTTGGCAGGGGACAATGAGTGTCTATCAGGCCGCGGGTAATGTTGTACTGGCCTTGATTCCGGGTGTGCTGCTGGTGTGCGCAGTGCCGTTAACGCTGGTGTTCTACCGGTCTGGCTGGCTGCCTCAGCCGCTGCGCCGGGCAGTCTTTCATCTACCAGGTGTCGGCAATCTGCTGGCCCGCTACCAGACCTTTCATTTTTTAAGCCATCTGAACCTCTGTGTCGCCGCGGGCTTTAGCGTGACTCAGGCGCTCAAGCAGTCTGCGCGGCGCATGCCGTCAACACCCATGAAATCGCGGTTTCTGGGCCTCTATAAAGCGGTGAGTCAGGGCGCTAAGCTGTCTGCTGCTTTGCAGCAAAGTCACTTGATTACGGGGGTGGCGGTGCCCAGCCTGGAGGCGGG
This sequence comes from Litorivivens sp., assembly GCA_041585035.1. GTDB lineage: Bacteria > Pseudomonadota > Gammaproteobacteria > Pseudomonadales > Spongiibacteraceae > Litorivivens. The sequence goes on along the minus strand of JBFHCW010000081.1, from coordinate 4,376 downwards.
TGCTACAGCGCAGGATGCGCAGTTGGCGTTGACACGGGCGGTGTACGAAGACTGTGTTGACCAGGCCGCGTTCTGGACCCGTGCGTTGCCTTGGCTGCTGTTGGCCCTGCTGCCCTATGTGGCACTGATTAATGCCTGGTCGCTGTAGAGGGCGCCATCACGCGCTTTTTACCGCTCAGGGCTTCCATCTGTTCAAGGTAGTGCCGGCGGGTGATCAGTTCGGTTTCTATTTTGCGCCGTTCGCGGGCGCTTTCCCATTCATCATTCTTCAGTAAATCCAATAGCTTACGGCTGCAGAGCGCTTTCACATCCAGTTCTTTTTCGTGAGTTTTCATAACGCGTCCTTTTTGATTTCTCATCCTTTCGTTATGCGGTAGTCTGCGTGCTATAAATGACAGCACAATGACAATGGGGTTCATCGGGCGTGCCCGGTAAAAGTTGCTGTTTGCCGAGTGAAAAATTCCCTTGCGCAGCCTCAAAAATTTTATTTGCGCAGGTGTTTTTTTGCTGTACGATTCGCGCCCTTTTCGGGTGGTACCGACCAAGTCGGTACCACCTTTTATTTAACCTGGCAAAAAGCGGGGTTTAGTCAATGGAGCAAGTCATCCTTCCTGAAAGCAACTGGCAGCGTATTCGCGAGTTTGTCGCTGACAAACAGACGCCCTGTCTGGTTGTGGATAGAGACATCATTCGCGGTAAATACCGGGAGTTGCGTGAGGTGTTCCCCTACGCGTCGGTTTATTACGCGGTCAAGGCGAACCCGGATCAGGCGGTCATTCGCTGCCTGGAAGAGATGGGCTCCAATTTTGATATTGCCTCGGTGTACGAGCTCGACAAGCTGCTGAGTCTGGATGTTGGACCGGAGCGCATGAGCTATGGCAACACCATTAAAAAGGCGCGAGAGATCGAGTACGCCTATAAAAAGGGCATTCGCATGTTTGCCACGGACAGTGAATCTGACCTGCGCAACATTGCCCAATATGCGCCGGGCAGCAAGCTCTACGTTCGCATACTGACTGAAGGTACCGAAACAGCCGACTGGCCCCTGTCGCGCAAGTTCGGCTGCCAGGCGGATATGGCGATTGAGCTGATTGTGCTGGCCAAAGAACTGGGTCTCGATGCCTGTGGAATTTCGTTTCACGTGGGTTCCCAGCAGCGCGATATCGGTGCCTGGGATGCGGCGATTGCCAAAGTGCGCTTCATTTACGACCGCGTTGCAGAACACGGCATCAAGCTCCGCCTGATAAATATGGGTGGCGGTATGCCGGCGGTTTACAGTAACCGCAGCCACGATATTGAGGCCTACGGCACGGCCATTCGCCGTTTTCTGGATGAGGATTTTGGCGACGAACAGCCGGAAATCATCATCGAGCCCGGCCGTTCACTGGTGGGCGAAAGCGGCGTGCTGGTCAGTGAAGTGGTGCTGGTGTCGCGCAAATCCCGCGACTCGCTGTGCCGCTGGGTATTTCTCGACGTAGGCCTGTTTGGCGGTTTGATCGAATCGCTGGGTGAGTCGATCAAATACCCGCTTTACTGTGACAAAGCGGGCGATGGTGTGGCAGAGGAAGAAGTGGTACTGGCCGGCCCTACCTGTGACAGCATGGATATCCTTTATGAGGATCATCGCTACTCACTGCCAGAGACGCTGGAGGCGGGCGATCGTCTGTACTGGCTGTCGACCGGGGCTTACACTACCAGTTACAGCTCGGTGGAGTTTAATGGCTTTCCGCCGCTGAAGACTTACGTCATTTAAAACACGCGCCTACCCTTTCCCTCGCCTTGAGGGAGAGGGGACCTTTCATTATTGGTTTTGTCTGTTGGGCCTGGGTCAGGCCGTCGCCAAGGGCTGTCCGGCCAGTCTGCATACAAGCTGATCAATCATTTCCCAAGGCTCGCCTTCACGCTGGCCTTTCAGGCTCAAATCTATCTCCTGCGCCAGGCGCAGCAGATCTGCCAGTTCAGCTTCCTTGATCCGTCCCAGCGCCTGTTTGAACAGGGGTTTACGCTTGTCCCAGACGCCGGCGGTGTCCAGCACCCGGTCGATGCCGTTGCCGCGACTTATCATCTGGGCGCATTGGTAGAGGTTGCGCATTTCGCGGGTAATCGCGCCCATCAGAGGGATGGCTTCCGCGCCTTCATTGCGCAGGCTGCGCAGCATTTTCAGGGCGACGGCGACCTGACCCTGCAAGACGCAGTCGATCAGTTTAAATACGTCATAGCGTGCGCTGGTGGCGACCAGACTGTTAACGGCATCGCCGCTGACGGATTGATCCCCCACCAGCACCCGCAGTTTTTCCAGTTCCTGGGCCGCGGCCAGAAGATTGCCTTCAACCCGTTCGGCCAGCAGGCTGATGCCAGTGCGATCGATATTGAGGCCGATCTGCTGGGCGCGTTGTTGCAGCCAGCGAGGAAGTTGTTGCCGGTCGATCGGCCAGATTTGCAGCATGGCGCCGTGTTTTTCTACGGCTTTGACCCATTTGGCCCGCTGCGCCGAGCGATCGAGCCGCGGGCACTGCATTAACAACAGAGTGTCACTGCTGGCGTGCTCACAGTAATCGCACAGCGCCTGTGAGCCTTCCTTGCCCAGCTTGCCGTTCAGTCGCAGGTCGAGAATTTTGCGTTCGCCAAACAGTGACATGGACTGGGTGGCGGCGGTAAGGTTGCCCCAGTTAAAGCCGGTGTCGATATCCAGTACTTCGCGCTCGGTATAACCCTGTTCGCGGGCCGCCTTGCGGATAGCGTCGGCGGCTTCCTGGGCGAGCAAGGGCTCATCACCGCTGATCACGTAGATCGGCAGCAGCGGTGACGCAAGATGTTTACTGAGCTGGTCGGCGCGCAGTTTCATGGGCTCTATCCAGCCAGCGCGCAAGCTGCAGGGCTATACGCTGCGCAGTGGCATCTTCCAGTTCGTTAATAACCAGTTGTGATTCGATGGAGTCGCCGACCGGGTTGTCGGGATCAGTAAACAATATCCGCTGTTCGCGAATACGCAGACTGTGTAGCAACTCTCGCTCGTCGCTGAGCAACTGCAGGTCTGCTTCAATCAGCAGGCGGCGTTCTGCGGTGCGTGCATCGCTGTCGAGGGAGAGTACTGTGTCATGGCGCTCCACCTCAGAAATGACAAACTGATAACGCGCCTTCGAGGGCTCAGTGACAGCGTTCAGGTTGTAGATTTCTATCTGTTGGCTGACACGTCGGCGCAGCGGGTTGTCACTGTGCGCCTGCACCACATAGATGGCTTCGCCATTACCGCTCAGTGCCGGTGAGCCGCGCAGCTGGAAACCGCAACCTGCAAGGGCGCAGAACATAAGCGCGAGTAAACACCGCTTGAGGAACACGCTCAGCCCACCACGATATTGACGAGTTTCTGCGGGACGACAATTTCCTTGCGGATGGTTTTGCCGTCAATGAAACGCAGTACGTTGTCATTGGTTCGCGCAATTTGCTTGATGCTTTCGGCATCCGCATCGGCGGCGACCTGAATCTTGCCGCGTACTTTGCCGTTCACCTGCACCACCATTTCAATGCTGCTTTTTACCAGCGCGCTTTCGTCTACCTGTGGCCATTTCGCATCAATAACGGCTTCCGGGTGACCGAAGGCCTGCCACAGAGTGTGACAGATATGAGGCACGATGGGTGACAGCAGGACCACGCAGGCTTCCAGCGCTTCGCGCTCGACTGCCCGGTCGCCTTCGAACTTGCTGATCTCGTTCAGCAATTCCATGACGGCCGCGATGGCGGTGTTGAAGGTCAAACGCTCCGCATAATCGTGGCTGACCTTGGCGATGGTTTCGTGGGTTTTGCGGCGCAAATCGCGCTCGCTGTCGTTGAGTGTATCCACCTTGAGTGCCGCCACGTCACCGGCTTCCAGGTGAGACTGCACTGCCTTCCAAAGGCGTCGGAGGAAACGATTGGCACCTTCAACCGCCGAGTCAGACCATTCCAAGCTCTGCTCGGGCGGCGCCGCAAACATCATGAACAGTCGAACTGTGTCGGCGCCGTACTGCTCGATCATCGCTTGCGGGTCGACGGTGTTGCCCTTGGATTTGGACATCTTGGCACCGTCTTTCAAGACCATGCCCTGACACAGCAGGCGCTTGAAGGGTTCGTCGCTGTCGAGCAGCCCCTCGTCGCGCATCAGCTTGTGGAAAAAACGGGCATACAACAGATGCAGTATGGCGTGCTCGATACCACCCACATACTGGTCGACCGGCAGCCAGTAGTTGGCCTGTGCCGGGTCGAGCATGCCGTCCGTAAAGTCGGGGCAGGTGAAGCGGGCGTAGTACCAGGACGATTCCATAAAGGTATCGAAGGTATCGGTTTCGCGCTCAACGGCCTGGCCCTGGTGTTCGGCTTTGCGCCACTCGGGGTCGGCT
>JBFHCW010000080.1:0-8872 GCA_041585035.1 Litorivivens sp. | reverse complement strand
AGTGCAGGCCGCCGTCGAGCTGGATTTTTCGCGGATGGAGGAAAGCCGTGAGAGCTGGAATCCGGATGCGCAGGTACTGCGCAGTGAACAGGTTAATACCAATCGCCGCGGGGGCGGTGCCGCCGCTGGCGGTGTGCCCGGGGCGCTGTCCAACCAGCCGGTTAATCGCGCCGATACCAACGTGGGCGAAAACGACACCACGGAAAGTAGCTCAATCACCCGTAACTACGAGATTGAGCGTGTGTTGAATTACACCGCTCGGCCGGCAGGCGATATCCAGCGTATTTCAATTGCTGTGGTGCTGGATGATTCCGCTGCCGGTGAAGACGGAGCCGGCGACGCCGGCGGGGAAAGCAAACCGGCTTACACGGCCGCTCAACTGGACCAGTTGTCTGCGCTGGTGCGCGATGCCATTGGCTTTGACGACGGGCGCGGTGATCGGGTAACCGTTATCGCCACCAGTTTCCGGCCAACGCTGGTTGAAGAATCGGAAATCGAGGCGCCGCCGCTGTGGGAGCAGCCCTGGTTTACCGGCTTGCTGAAGCAGGTACTGACCGGGATCGCGGTTATTTTGATCGTATTTAGCGTGATTCGCCCAAGTATCAAGTCGTTGATGCAAGCCCAGACTGCAGGCAAGTCTGTGGCTCCCGCTGGCGCGTCAGGCGGTTACGGCGGCGGTATGGAGCTGAACCCGGCCGTTGCCGCGCTCGGCGGGCCGGGCAACGTCAGGAAAGTGGAAGAGGGACTGGACGCCATTCGCGAGGTGGCGGATCAGGACCCTAAACTGGTAGCACAAGTCGTTAAAAACTGGGTGGCGCGCGATGGAAAATAAACAGGAAATCAGTGGCAGCGAACAGGCAGCCGTCTTGCTGCTGATGATGGGTGAAGAGCGTGCCGCCAAAATTCTTCAGTATGTGGACTATGAAGCGGTGGAGAAGATCGGCACTGCCATGGCCAGCATCAAGCAGGTGGACTCCGGACGGGCGTATACCGTCTGCAACCGCTTTCGCGAAGACCTGAACAGTCACACGCCATTAGGCATCGGGGTTCCCGGTTACGTGCGCAACCTGCTGGTGAATACCATGGGTGAGCAAACCGGCAGTACCCTGGCCGACCGCCTGCTGGGGGATGACAGTCCCCGCGAGCTCGACTCTCTGCGCTGGATGGACCCTGAAACCATTCTGCATATGCTGGAGGATGAGCACCCACAGATTATTGCCATAACGTTGGCCCATCTCGACCAGAACCTTGCATCGCAGGTCGTTGCGAAGTTTGACAGCAGTTTGCAGGAAGATGTGCTGTTTCGAATTGCGACGATGGACAAAATTCCGGAAGCCGCGATGCAGCAATTGCAGGCAACGCTGAAGTCGAAGCTAGACCTGTCGGGGAACTTCAAAACTAAATCCGTTGATGGCGCTACCACCGCCGCCGGGATTCTCAACGGCCTGGACAGTGATACCGAAGCCCGCATTCTCGAAACCCTGTCAAAAACCGATGAAACCATGCGGCAGCGGCTCGAAGACCTGATGTTTGTATTCGGTAATCTCGCCGATCTGGACAACAAAGGCATGCAATTGCTGTTGCGCGAAGTTACCAGTGATCAGCTCGCCATCGCGCTTAAAGGCGCCGATGAGCTGGTGCGCGACAAAATTTTCAACAACATGTCGAAGCGGGCCAAGGAACTTTTGGTTGAAGATATGGAAAGCCGGGGCCCCACCAAGCTGAGCGATGTGGAGGAAGCGCAGAAAAGCATTCTCGCGGTGGCAAAACAGCTCGCTGACGACGGCAAGATCAACCTCGGCAGCTCCTCAGATGATTACGTGTAACCGCCATGGCCGCTGACCTGAACGAAGACGCCTACGATCTTCGCTTGCTGGATGACGGCGAAGCTGAAGGTTGGATACCGCCGAGTGTGAGCTCCTCCGGAGGGGCTGCCAGTCAACAGGACAGTGAAGAAAACCAGATTCGCGCGCTGCTGGAAGAGGCACGCCGCGAGGGGCTGGAGCTGGGGCGAGCTGAAGGACTGCGCGAATACCAGCAGAAAACCGCGGACTTACAGGCGCTGATTACGGCCCTTGCTCGCCCTCTGGAGGCGCTCGACGAGCGGGTAGAGCAGCAACTGGCGCACCTGGCGCTGGGTATCGGTCAGCAGCTGAGTGCTCACCGGCTGCAACAGCACCCGGAAGATATTATCGACATCGTCAAAGCCGGTCTGGAGTTGCTGCCGGTCTCCAGGGAGCCCACCCGTATCAAGGTAAATCCTGCGGATGCGTCTATACTCAAAGAGGTCGGCGCACTAGATCAGCGTATCGAATTGCTCGAAGACGCGGCAATCGCACGCGGTGGTTGCCTGCTGCAGTCCGGTAGCTCCAGTGTCGACCGCAGCGTTACTGCCCGTTTGCAGCAGGTGGTGAGCCAATTATTTGGCGAGGGCGCTGAACACAAGCATCCAGGAGACTCCGAATGAAGGCTGAGGTTCGCCAATTGCAGCGCAACCAGCGCTGGCACAGCGCTCTGCAAGGCCTGACGGAGAATCTCGGCAAGACCGAGCAATCACTGGTCGAAGGCGAGCTGAAACGCGTTGTCGGCACCACACTGGAAGCCGAAGGCTGCTCCGTCCCCATTGGTGGCTATTGCCGGGTTGCCACTGCCGATGGCGGCTGGCTGGAGACCGAAGTGGTCGGCTTTGCCGGCGAACGAACCCTGTTGATGCCGACCGGTGAATTACGCGGCGTCATGCCCAATGCCAGAGTCGTGCCGTCGCCCGGTGGCGGTGAGTTGCTGGTTGGCGACCAATTGCGGGGACGGATTATTGACGCCTCCGGACGGGCGCTGGACGGACGCGGTCCACTCAACTGTACCGAAACCCGCTCAATTCAGTCTTCCCCGATCAACCCCCTGTCACGCAACCCCATTCGCGAACCGCTGGATGTGGGTGTAAAGGCCATCAACGCCATGCTCACCGTCGGTAGAGGCCAGCGTATCGGCCTGTTTGCCGGCAGTGGCGTCGGTAAGAGTGTGCTGCTGGGCATGATGACCAAGTTCACTAATGCCGATGTCATCGTTGTGGGCCTGATCGGGGAGCGGGGCCGGGAGGTAAAAGAGTTTGTCGACTCGATTCTCGGCAGTGAAGGTATGTCCCGGTCGGTCGTGATTGCCACACCGGCGGATCACCCGCCGCTCATGCGTTTGCGCGGTGCCTGGCTGGCGACAGCGGTCGCTGAACACTTCCGCGATCAGGGAAAGAACGTATTGCTTCTGATGGACTCTCTGACAAGATTCGCACAGGCCCAGCGGGAGATTGCGCTGGCAGTTGGCGAGCCACCGGCGACCAAGGGTTATCCACCGTCGGTGTTTGCCCGGCTGCCTCAGCTGGTAGAGCGGGCCGGCAATGGCGCACTGGGCGGGGGCTCGATAACTGCCTTCTACACGGTGCTGGCCGAGGGGGACGATCAGAACGACCCGATTGTCGATTCCGCCCGGGCCATACTGGACGGCCACATTGTGCTGTCCAGAAAGCTGGCCGAAGCAGGGCACTACCCGGCCATCGATATTGAGCAGTCGGTCAGCCGGGTGATGAACGACATCGCAGACAAGAGTCATTTGGATATGGTGCGCTTCGTGCGACAGAACTACGGTCTGTATCAGCAGAACCGGGATTTGATCACGATAGGGGCCTATCAGAAGGGCAGTGATCCGCGGCTGGATGAGGCCGTGCGGCTATGGCCCAAGATAAATCGTTTTTTGCAGCAGGATGTAAAGGAATCGGTCAGCTTTGATACCAGCCTCGACAGCCTGTTTGCCATTGGTGGCAACTGATCGTTCGTCGCCAGACACCATCAGCAATATGTAAATAACAGGAAACCTGAAAATGCAGCGTTCAACCAGAATCAGCAAAGTGGCGGAAATCGCAGACCGCGAAGAAAAGAAAGCCGCTGAAAAGTTTAAGAACGCCCTCATTAATTTCCGCAACGCCGACAACAAGCTGCAGGAGTTGAGCGATTACCATGACGAATACTGCAGCAGTTCACGCCCGAGCAACGGCCAATTAAACATTTCCAACCTGCAGGATACCCGCGCTTTTCTGCGCAAGCTTAACGAAGTCATCTCTATTCAGAAGAACGTGGTGAAACAGTGCGAACAGCAGCTGGAAACGGCTCGCCAGCACTGGCTGGAAAAGAAACAGAAAACCATGTCTCTGGACCGCCTCGCCGATACCTACCGCACGGAAGAACGCGCAGCGACAGACCGTCGTGAACAAAGCAATAGCGACGATCTGAACGTTCTCCGCTTTACCTGGATGCAGCGTCAGGAAACGGTTATCTGATAGCAGTGTTCTGGCACGCAGTTTGCTGTTAATTCCCTAAAGACCCGTTTAGTCGAATGGCGATCGCCAGCCTTGCCGGCGTTCAACTTACTGATGCGAGACCAGCCTTTTATGGAAACCAGTCAACTAGCCAACCTGGGAGACCTTGCGAGCCTCTTGCAGATGCCCGCGCAAAGCCTTGGGCAAGCCCAGTCTCTTGGGCTGCAGGGCGGCACTGGCAAGCCTTTCAGTCAGATCATGCAGCAACTCAACGGCGCCGGACAGTCCGACAGTAGCCTTTTGCAATCACTCCTTCCGGTACCCGAAGCGGCGGCTGTCAGCGCGAAAATTCCGACCTTTAAACCGGTAGTGAACACCGATGTGAACGGCAAGCTTTTGCCACCGGACCGGCAGCTTTCTGCCGAAACCGATGCCGAGGGTGATGTTTCAGTGCCTGTGCACCTCGCGCCACTGCCGTTCAGCGATAGCGCCAGACTCCCACCGCAGGCCATGGCCACTGGCGCCGCGGACCGTGCACTGGAACGTGCAACAGCCCAGCCTTTGAGTGGCATCAATAGCCCAAAGCCGCTGCCTGGCGATGCACGCCCGGCAATCGAAGCACTGGCCGAACCGGCACGTGATACACCCCCAAAACCACCGGTGCCGCACCAGACTCAGGTGCTGGAGACAGTAGACGCCGAGCTTGCGGTGGAGAGAACCGCCACGCTAGCCAGAGCCGGTAACGCCGCCAGCGACACGGAAATGGCGCAGAAAATCGCCTTGCCCGTTGAGTTGCCTAAAAAGAGTGACAGGGCTGAGGAACCGAGCGCACCGGTGACGCGCGTCATTGATGGTCTATCCAGCCCGAGCTTTCATCGAGCGGGCGCCGCGGCGCCGGCACCCGACATGCCCAATCAAGCGGGGCTGACTGAAAAAGCTGTGGCCGACGCCTTTACCGAGAAGGTGGTGTGGATGACGGGGCAGGGCGCCCAACGGGCCAATCTTAAGCTTCATCCTGCGGAACTGGGCGCGCTCCAGATTCGTGTCACCATGATGGACAACAGCGCTCACGTAGAAATTCACGCTCAGAATGCCGACACCGGCGATCTGTTGGAAAGCCTCTTGCCGAAGCTGCAATCGACGCTGGAGCAGCAGGGCGTCAAGATTGATGAACTGAAGCTCAGTGCCAATGCCTTGTTTGCCGAAACCGGCGATACATCGCGCCAGGCTTTCGCTGACGGCAACACAGGCGAGAACGCGGCAAACGATGATGAAGCCGAAGACGGCGAGGCCGCGGTGACTACCCGGCTCAATACAGACTCCCCCGGCACCGTCGACTATTACGCCTGAGAGCTGTCAGGTTTTTGGCGTCTTGCGAAAAATAATAACTAAATCCTTCTAAATCAGTGTCTTAAATACTGGCATAGCCTTTGCTTTGACTCTTAGTAGTGCCTGAAATTTGGCGTACCCGAGAGTGGAGCAAAATTGGCAATGAAGAATATCCTGATTATCGCAGCGGCCCAGACCGTGCTGGTCGTGCTCACCGTAGCCGGCACATGGTTTATGTTTCTCTCTACCCAGCCGGCGATGCCTACGCCGATGGAAGAGGGGGAAGAAGGAGCAGAAGCCAAAGTCCCTGCCAAAAAAACCGAGCCCATCTATATCTCCATTGACCCATCTTTTGTTGTGAACCTGCAGGACAAAAACAAAATGCGCTTCCTGCAGATGCAGCTTGAAGTCATGAGTCGCAACTCCGACGTGGAAGAACTTATGGATAAGCACTCTACCCGCATCCGCAACGACCTGATTCTGGCCTTTGGCGCGCTTTCGATGGACGACATACGTCAAACGGAAGGCAAGACCAGTCTGCAGGAGAAAGCCCGCATCACAATCAACAAAGTGCTGGCGGATGCAGAGGGCATCAAGAACGGCGTTGAAGCCGTTTACTTCACCAAATTCGTCGTTCAGTGAGGCATTAGCCGTGGCCGGGGTATTGGACCAGGAAGAAATTGATGCGCTGATGGGCGGTCTGGAAGCCGGTGAGCTCGAAACCACCGGCGAAGACAGCGCGAGCGGCACCAAGCAGGTTGATTTCAGCAAGCATCACTACGCGCTGCATCGGCTGCTGCCTGAAATACGTGAGGTGCACACCGACTACGCAGAAACGCTGCAGGAAAAAATAGGCAAGCTGTCTTCGGCAACCAATCAGGTTGAGATAGACGAGGTGATCGTCACCGATCTGGAAGAACTGGGCCCGCGTTTGGCCACACCCTGTCGTCTTGCCATTATTTCGGCGCCTCCCATTTCCCGGCCACTACTATTGGCAGTCGAATCCGACCTCGTGTTCGATATCGTCAATCGCTACTTTGGCGGCGGTAACAGTCTGCGCAAAACTCGGGTCTCCGAGAAGTTTTCCTCTACCGAGCTGAAACTCAGCGAATTGCTGGTGGAAGATATGGTTACTGAACTGGCAAGTGCCTGGCAGCCACTGCTAGACATCTCGCCGAGCATCTCCGGCTGGGAAGTAGACCCGCATGCGGTGGATGTCTTGACCGAACAAGAGGCACTGGTTGCTACGCGCTTCAAGGTGAACTTCGAATCAAGCGAGGGTGGTATCTGGGTGATTGTGCCCTGGCTTGGTCTTGAACCGTTGCGAGGCAAATTCAAGACCTCAGACAACCTGGCATTGCCGAACACCGACCCCCAATGGCAACCCCGTTTTATCGAAGGCCTGGAAGAGGCCAGCGTAGAAATTGTCGCCATACTCGCCGAGCAGAAAATCAAGCTGAAGCACGCCCTGCAATTAAAGAAGGGCGATGTTATTGCCATCAATGATCCCAAAGAGGTGGATTTGAAGGTAGGCGGTGTCCGTTTGATGCGGGCCCAGTTTGGCACTCACGAAGGAAACATGGCCGCGCAGGTACTCGAAATTTTGCGCAGCCCAATGGCCAACCGTCAGAAATAGAGGACAACCCATGAGCGAAGAAACTCCAAAGGCCGCTGATGCCCCGGAAATGGCCGAACTGCAGGCCAACACGGCCGGCGGCGCCGGCGACATCAATCTCGACATGCTGCTGGACGTAAACGTCTCACTCGCTATTGAGCTCGGACGCTCGGAAATGAGTATTCGCGATCTGCTGCGCCTGAATCAGGGCTCGGTCGTGAATCTCGACCGCATGGCGGGCGAGCCACTGGATGTGCTGGTCAACGGCACGCTGGTTGCCCGCGGTGAAATTGTCGTCGTCAAAGAAAAATTTGGCGTCAAACTCACTGAAGTTGTCAGCCCCGAAGAACGGGTCCGCCGACTGAACTGAGGTTTTTTGTTGATGCGTTGGATTCTGGCACTGTTTGCACCGATCTCTTCTGCGCTGGCGGATACGGCTCCCGAGATTGGCGCCAAGACAGCAGAAAAAACCCTCGAGCCGATGTCGTACGGCAACGCGCTGAGCGTGGTGTTCAGTTTGCTGATTGTCGTCGCTGTCCTGTTTGGCCTGGCTTGGGTACTGCGCCGCAGCAAAGGGGTGCTGGGGGCCGGCAACCAGAAAATTGCGGTCGTCTCGCAGCTGCCCGTGGGTGTTAGAGAAAAAGTGCTATTGTTGCGCGTTGGCCAGGAGAATGTGCTGGTGGGCTACTCCGGTGGCGGGCTGCAGGCACTGCACGCCTGGCATGGCGACATTCCCGCTGATATTTCTCCCGACCACACCCAGCCTGCTGCATTTGGCGACTACCTTTCCCGTCTGCGCAATACGCGCCAGATAAACCGCAAAGGAGAGGGCGATTCATGAAGCGTCTGATCCTCCTGCTATGCGTTCTATTACCCGTTTCGGCGCTCGCTCAAAACGCGGGGCTGCCGGCAGTCAGTCTGGAAACGGCGGCCGACGGCAGCGGCGAATACACGCTGTCCATTCAGCTGTTGGCACTGATGACCGTGCTGACCTTGCTGCCGGCTTTGTTGCTCGGCATGACGGCGTTCACCCGGATTATTATTGTGCTGGGTATTCTGCGTCAGGCACTGGGTACCGGTCAGGCGCCGTCCAATCAGGTGCTTCTGAGCATCGCACTGTTTCTCACGCTGTTCATTATGTATCCGGTTCTGCAAACGGTTCACGCGGATGCCATCACACCCTATCTGGCCGGCGACATGGTTTTCGCCGATGCGGTTCAGGTGGGCTTTGCCCCCATTCGTGAATTTATGCTCGCGCAAACCCGCGAGTCCGACATTGCCATGTTCTCCGGTATTGCCGGTGTGCAGTCCATCGAATCGCCGAAAGACATTCCCTTTGCGGTATTAATGGCGTCGTTTTTGACCAGCGAGCTGAAAACGGCCTTTCAGATTGGCTTTCTGTTGTTTGTTCCCTTTGTGGTCATCGATCTGGTGGTCGCCAGTATTCTGATGTCACTGGGCATGATGATGCTGTCCCCGATGCTGGTATCACTGCCGTTCAAGATCATGCTGTTTGTTCTGGTCGATGGCTGGGTCTTGTTAATGGGTTCACTGGCCGCCAGCTTTGCAACGTGAGGACTTATGACTCCTGAGACTGTAATAGACATCGGCCGGCAGGCGCT
>JBFHCW010000079.1:0-9054 GCA_041585035.1 Litorivivens sp. | reverse complement strand
GATTGAATCAATGCCAGCAAAGCAAAAAGAAGCGGGTGTGTTCAAAAACTTTGAGCCCTATAAGCCAAAAAAGGGTGAAGAGTATATGAACGACAAGCAGAAGGAACACTTCCGCAACATCCTGTACAAGTGGAAAGCCGAACTCATGGAAGAGGTGGACCGCACGGTTACCCACATGAAGGACGAAGCTGCCAATTTCCCGGATCCGGCCGACCGAGCGACCCAGGAGGAAGAGTTCAGCCTGGAGCTACGTACCCGCGACCGCGAGCGCAAGCTGATCAAGAAAATTGACTCCACCCTCAATCTGATTGATAACGATGATTACGGTTATTGCGATACCTGTGGCGTTGAAATCGGTATCAAGCGTCTTGAAGCACGCCCCACCGCCAGCCTGTGCATTGATTGCAAAACGCTGGATGAAATAAAAGAAAAGCAGGAACACGGCTGATCCTGAGCGGGCGGTTCACGCCGCCCCTTCCTCTGCATGCACCCCCCAGAATCGCCTTATATTGGCCGCTTTGCCCCCTCCCCCACCGGCCCACTGCATATTGGCTCCCTGATTGGCGCCCTCGCCAGTTTTCTCGACGCCAGAGCTCATGGCGGGCAGTGGTTATTGCGGATGGAAAACATCGACCCTCCTCGGGAGATTGCCGGCTCAGACGAGCGGATTCTGAATACGCTGCGACGCCACGGTCTCAACTGGGACGGGCCTGTACTGGAACAGTCGACACGCTCCGAGGCCTACGATGCCGCCCTGCAGCAGCTCCTTTCTTCAGGAGACGCGTTTCGCTGCAGCTGTTCCCGGCGCCAACTCGCCCGCTTCGACGGGATCCATCGCGGCGCCTGTATCGCCCGTGTCGATAACGACGACTGTGCCATTCGACTGGCCGTACCGGATGAAACCTGGGAGGCCCGCGACCTGCTGCAAGCGCCCCTGCGACAGAATCTGTTACAGGAGGTGGGCGACTTCACCCTCCGGCGACGCGACGGCTACTACGCCTATCAACTCGCGGTCGTGGTTGACGATGCCTACCAGGGCATCAATCACGTGGTGCGCGGCTCTGACCTCTGGATATCTACCCCACGGCAAAGGCTGCTGCAAGCCAGACTGGCGCTACCGCCCCCAACCTACCTGCACTTCCCTGTTATCGTTGGCAGCGACGGGCACAAGCTCAGCAAGCAGACCTTTGCCGCCGCCATTGATGACAGTCGCTCCTGCGACAACCTGTTGCTGGCGCTGCGCTTTCTCGGTCAGGATTTGCCGCCGCGCGCTCTACAGAGCTCAGTCGACCGCATTCTCAACCACGCCGTCGACCATTGGCAACGGCAACAACTGCCTGCGGTTATGGGCCAACCCGAAAGCGCGTTTTACGACTGATCGGTGTTTTACATTCGCGAACAGGCTCCATTACCATTGAGCCACTAACCGAGAGGCCCGGTAATGCTGATACATTCCTCCCTTATTTTACTGTTTTCAGTGTTTTTCCTGTTCACACCTTCACTGGAACAGTGGCTGCTGAACGATAGCGTGGCCTGGTACCGGCCGCATCTGATCTGGCTGGCCGTGGTGGTGTTTGTCTATATCAGTCAGCAGGATGCCGCTTCGGATGAACGCTGAATTTATCACTCTCTTCCTGCTCGGATCGGTCTATCTCATTCTGCTCTTTGCCATCGCCTACGCCGCCGAGCGCCGGGTGCTGTCCGACTGGCTGAACCGCCACCCCGCAACCTACGTGCTGTCCCTGGGCGTCTTCGTCAGTGCCTACGGCATATACGGCGTGGTCGAACAGGCGCGCGTGTCCGGTTACGGCTATATGAATTACTATCTTGGGGTGGCGACCGTGTTTATCGTCTACCCCCTGCTTTTAGCCCCCTTGATGCGCATCTGTCAGAACTACCGCCTGAGTTCGCTGGCTGACGTGCTGACTTTCCGATTTCGCAGCCAGTGGGCCGGCTCGCTGGTTACGATATTCATGCTGCTGGCAATGCTGCCGCTGCTGACGCTGCAGATACAGGCGGTGTCGGAATCCATGCAGGTTTTGAGCGGCCGGCCGGGCAACCCCGCCGACAGCCAGCATCAACGCGATGTGCTGGCGCTCCTGTTCTGTCTGGTCATTATCGTCTTTGCCATCCTGTTCGGTTCGCGCCATCTGAACTCCCGGGAAAGCCACCGCGGGCTGGTGACCGCCATAGCCTTTGAATCGGTTGTGAAACTGCTGGCCTTTGGCCTGACCGGCATCTTTGCTGTGATTTATGTATTCGGCAGCTTCGACGCGATGCAAACCTGGCTCAGCAGCCAGCAAGCACTTGTCGAAGTGCTCAACAAACCGGTAGGCGGCGATACGACCCGGATGTCGCTGGTCATGTTTTTCGCCAGCGCCGTCTGCCTGCCCCATGTCTTTCATTTAGTGTTTGCAGAAAACCCCAACGCCCGGCATCTGAAAGTCGCCAGCTGGGCGGTTCCACTTTACCTGATGCTGATCAGTCTTCCGGTCTTTCCTATTCTCTGGGCAGGCGAAGCCATCGGCAGCGGCGCTCCGGCCCAGTATTACTCCCTGATCATCGGCAAGCAGAGTGGGCATGACTGGCTCTCTTACCTCGCGTTTATCGGCGGCCTGTCCGCCGCCAGTGGCGTCATCATCGTCGCCACGCTGGCACTGGCCGGCATGTCACTCAATCACCTGATACTGCCGCTGTTCCAGCCCGACAGCAGCCGAGACATTTATCACTGGCTGCTGCGCACCCGCCAGCTTCTGGTCGGGGTGATTATCGGCGCTGGCTACCTGTTCTATTTCGCCATCCCGGACAACAATACCCTCAGCCAGCTCGCCATCGCCGCCATGTCCGGGTGCGTGCAGTTCTTCCCCGGAGCACTGGCCATCCTCTACTGGCCACGCGCCAACAGTTACGGCTTGATCGCGGGTTTGCTCGCAGGCTTCTCTGTCTGGGCGCTGGGTTCACTCGCCAGCCTGGTCGAGCTGGTCGACTCCAGTCTGCTGCTGTCGTTTTATGTCGCCGGCCTGCCGGAGGACCTGTACTGGGTTGCCGTGGTAGCGCTCTCGTTAACGGCCAATGCGCTGGTCTTCATTGCGGTTTCCTTGCTGACCAACACCCCCGACGAAGAGCGCATCGCCGCCGAAGTCTGCACCCTGGATGACTTGAACCGGCCGGTCCGGCAGATTCTGGATCTGCGTGACGCCGCCGATATGCAACAGCGACTCGCCTATGTTCTGGGTGACAACGTAGCCCACCGCGAAGTCGCCCGGGCGCTGGAAGAACTGCAGCTCAACCCCGATGAGCGACGCCCCTACGCACTGCGACGCCTGCGCGATCGCATCGAGATTAACCTGTCGGCCCTGATGGGGCCGGGCGTGGCCAAGTCGCTGGTGGACCAGCAACTGCCCTATGTCTCAGACCCCACCACCAGTAGCGAAGACATCACCTTTATCGAAAGCCGGCTGGAGCTCTATAACGCCCACTTGACCGGACTGGCGGCGGACCTGAACAACCTGCGCCGCTATCACCGGCAAACCCTGGACGAACTGCCCATCGGGCTGTGCTCGCTCGGCAGCGACGGCGAAATCCTGATGTGGAACCGGGCGATGAGTGAACTCTCCGGTATCGCCAGCGATGACATCACCGGATCACGTCTGACCGACCTTGACGAAGACTGGCATACCCTGCTCGAGAGCTTTCTCGCCAGCAGCGACCTGCACTGGCGCAAACATTCATTAGAGAGCGAGGACGGCAGCCGCATCCTTAATCTGCACAAAGCCTCGGTTGATCCCCTTGCACGCAGCGAGCAGGTCATCATTGTCGAAGACGTCACCGAGACCCACCTGATGGAAGACAAACTCACCCATCAGGAGCGCCTGGCCTCCATCGGCCGCCTTGCGGCCGGCGTGGCCCATGAAATAGGCAACCCGGTCACTGGCATTGCCTGCCTCGCCCAGAACCTGCGCTACGATTCCAGCGAACCCGAAGTACTGGAGTCCGCGGACCAGATCATCAAGCAAACCCAGCGCATTACCGGCATTGTGCAAAGTCTGGTGAACTTCGCCCACCAGGGACGCGACGCCCAGACCAGCAATATTGAAGCGGTGGATATCGATCACTGCGTCCAGGAAGCCATCCAGCTGTTGTCGCTAGACCGTGAAGCTACGCAGGTGAAATTTGTCAATCGGTGTCCACCGGGGCTGCTGGCAGCCGCAGAGGCCCAGCGCCTGATTCAGGTGCTGATCAACCTGCTGGCCAACGCCCGCGACGCCAGCGACCCCGGCGGCATCATCACCGTTCGCGCCGAGGGCGGAGACGCCATCCAACTGTCCGTGTGCGACAGCGGCAGCGGCATTCCCAGCCACGCGCTGGAAAAAATCTTCGAGCCCTTCTTTACCACCAAGGAACCCGGCAAAGGCACGGGGCTGGGGCTGGCACTGGTCTACAACATCATAGAAGAACTGAACGGCGAGATCAGAATCGAAAGTCCGGTTGCCGAAACCGGCCGCGGCACCTGTGTGCACATCAGCCTGCCCCCGTTCATGTCCTAGCATAAGCCAGCGGCAGCGTTCAGGACTGGCAAAAGGCGCTGCGAAGCGGTATGTTTGAATGTTACGAACGCATGGGCAGATTGGTAACATCTTCTTCTGCCATCGACGGTGCGCCTGCGCCCGGCTCTCTGATTCAGCCAGATTTGCGAGTATGAAATGAGTGACATTCTGATAGTCGAAGACGAAGACGTAATCCGCAAAGCCCTGCGGCGCCTGCTGGAGCGCAACGACTACAGCGTGCAGGAAGCCTCCTCTGTCACAGAGGCCCTTGAGTCCTTCACCCTCGACGACTTTGACCTCATCATCTCTGATCTGCGCCTGCCCGGCGCACCCGGCACCGAGCTGATCCAGCAAACCGAATCGCCCGTCCTGATCATGACCAGCTACGCCAGTCTGCGCTCAGCTGTCGACTCCATGAAACAGGGGGCCGTCGACTACGTCGCCAAACCCTTCGATCACGACGAAATGCTGGAAGCGGTCAGACGCAATATCGAAGCCCACTGCGAAGACAAGGCCGAAAATGGAAGCCGCCCGCGGCGCAAAGGGCTGCGCGGACAGCCGCAACTGGGGGAAATGATCGGCAGCTGCAAGACCATGACCACCCTTTACGAGCGCATCAAAAAGGTGGGGCCCACCGAAGCGACGGTATTGATCCATGGCGAAACCGGCACCGGCAAAGAGCTGGTCGCCAAAGCCATTCACAATCGCAGCAGCCGCGCCGACAAACCCATTATTTCGGTCAATTGCGCGGCTATTCCCGAAACCCTCATTGAATCGGAACTGTTCGGCTACGAAAAAGGCGCATTTACCGGCGCCAACGCCAACCGCATCGGCCTTATTGAGGCGGCCGATGGCGGCACCCTCTTTCTGGATGAGATTGGCGAGCTGCCGATGGAAGCTCAGGCCCGGCTGCTACGATTTATTCAGGAAAACGAAATACGCCGCATTGGCTCGGTCCACGCCCGTACCGTCGATGTGCGCTTGATCTGCGCCACCCACCGCGACCTCAAGACCATGGCGCGTGAACATGAATTCCGGGAAGACCTTTACTACCGCATCGGTGTGGTGCGCCTGGAGCTGCCGCCCCTGCGTGAACGCGGCAAGGATATTCTTGAAATCGCCGAGGCCATACTCAATCGCTGCTGCGATCGACTCGGCAAAGACGAGATGTACTTCTCACCAAAGGCGATTCAGGCCATCACCACCTATATCTGGCCAGGCAATATCCGGGAGCTTGAAAATGCCGTCGAGCGCGCGGTCATTCTCTGTGATGGCAATGAAATTGATAACGACCTGCTCGATATCGATCTGGAGCTGGTAGATGTCAGCCAGATGCGCAGCAAGCAGAAGCCGTCAGACAACAAGCCCCGCAAAGAGTCGGAGCAGTCGAGCAAGCCCAAGAACAATGCCCTCGACCCCAGCGAAGACCTGTCTCTCGAGGATTACTTTCAGCGCTTTGTACTAGAACACCAGGACTCCATGAGCGAAACCGAGCTGGCGCAAAAACTGGGCGTGAGCCGGAAATGCCTCTGGGAAAGACGTCAACGCCTCGGCATACCGAGAAAAAAGACCTCCAAATCAGCCTGACCCCCTGTGGTAGACCAAAAAATGGTCGCTGTACACACGACAACGCGAAAAGTTCCGCAAAAACGCACTTTGTCACAAAATAAAGTTATCGGGGCGTTACCCAAAGCGTACGAAGTAACAGAAGGCGGGCAGAACAGTAACAATACGCATTAATACCTAGACACCCGATTCACTGAACACATAGGTTAACTTGTTGTTTTTAATAGTTATTCCATAGTTGGCACAGTAGATGCTATATGTATATGCGAATAAGAACAATAACAGACAACAATAATAATAAGAGCAAAAAGACTAATAAAAACAATTGCATAGAGACCTGGATGGGGAAGACACTGTTTTCCCCTTCTTCATTTCTGGGCCTGCAACTTTTCACCCCACCCCCCTCCTTGCAATCAAGTGCTGCGCACAAATTGTTCTATGCTAGAATGCGCCGCTGGCTGATTCGCCTGTATTAGTTAACAAATGAATGGATCTAAGTGGCTAATCTCTGGACAAAAATTACATCTGCCGTGACACGTAAAACCGGCTCGGAAAAACTCCCCCGGATACTCAATCGCGACGACCACCCCGTTTCCCGCAAGCAGATCAGTGACAGTGCCCTCAAGGTCATGCACAGACTCCGCAGCGGCGGCTTTGACGCCTTTCTGGTTGGCGGCGGTGTCCGCGATCTGATGCTGGGCAAACAACCCAAAGACTTCGACATCGCAACCAATGCGACGCCCGAAGAGGTTCGCCAGCTGTTTCGCAACAGCCGTATTATTGGCCGCCGCTTCAAGATAGTGCACGTTCGCTTTGGCCGGGAAATCATCGAAGTCACCACCTACCGCGGCAACCACGAAGACGGCAACGGCAAAACCGCCGTCGCCGGTGAACGAGGCATGCTGCTGCGGGACAATGTCTACGGCACACTGGAAGAAGATGCTGTGCGCCGTGACTTCACGGTCAACGCACTCTACTACTGCAGCGATAAGTTCACCGTTCTCGACCACGTCGGCGGCCTGAGTGACCTTGAAAAACGCGAAGTGCGCATCATCGGCGATGCCGCCAACCGCTATCAGGAAGACCCGGTACGCATGCTGCGCGCGGTGCGCTTTGCGGCCAAGCTCGACTTTACGATTGAAGCCCGTACCGCCGCGCCACTGAAAAAGCTGGCGCCACTGCTGGAGCAGATTCCCGCCGCCCGCCTGTTTGACGAAGTGCTCAAGCTGTTTATGGAAGGTCAGGCGCTGCGGGTGTATGCCCTGCTGAAACACTACAACCTGTTCCGCCCGCTGTTTCCCGCCACGCAGGCGGTATTGGATGGCGACGACGCCAGTGCGGCTGCGCTGATCGAACAGGGCCTGATCAATACCGATGCCCGCATCAGCCAGAACAAGCCCGTCACCCCAGCCTTTCTTTTCGCGGTCATGCTGTGGCCGGTCGTGCGCCGGGAAATGGCCCGACTGCAAGCCGAGGGCGTGCCCGAGATTCCCGCGCTGCATCAGGCGGCCCAGAACTGCGTGTCGGCCCAGCAGCAGCACACCTCTATTCCCAAGCGCTTTTCAATGCCCATGCGCGACATCTGGGAGCTGCAGCTGCGACTGCCGCGCCGCACCGGACGCCGCGCCCAGGAACTGCTGGAACATCGTTACTTCCGAGCCGGTTACGACTTCCTGCTGCTGCGCGAGCAGGCCGGTGAAATTCCGGAAGAGCTCGGCCCCTGGTGGACCGCGTTCCAGGAAGCCGACGAGGGAACCCGCGAGGGCATGCAGAAAAAAATTGCCGGCGACCGCCCTGCCCGCAATAACAATAGCCGTCGTCGCCGCAAACCTCGGCACCGGAATCCACCGCGCTCGTCGTGATGCACACCTGCTACATCGGTCTGGGCAGCAATCTGGATGACCCGCGCAGCCAAATCACGCATGCACTTGCCACTCTGGAAGCGCATCCGTCGATAGAACTTGTCCGTACCTCCAGCTGCTATGGCAGCAAGGCTGTCGGCCCGGGCGAGCAACCCGACTTTGTCAACGCAGCGGCGGAGTTGCGCACCCGGCTTGAGCCGCTCGACTTGCTGCACACCCTGCAGGCCATAGAAACGCAGCAAGGGCGCGTGCGCGCGGTTCGCTGGGGTGCCCGAACCCTCGATCTCGATATCTTGCTTTACGGCAACCTGCAGCTCAGCAGCAACAAACTGACATTGCCCCACCCGCGCCTGCAGGAGCGCCCCTTTGTGGTTGTTCCACTGGCAGAAATTGCGCCCGGACTGACCCTTCCCGATGGAACTTGTCTGGATAGACTATTAGACTACGCGAGCCGCGAGGATGTATGGCGGCTGGAGTGAAGGAATGGAGTGTAAATGACTGAAACGAGTGAGCTTCCGAAATTTATCGCGATCGAAGGCCCGATCGGCGTCGGCAAAACCACGCTCACCCAGAAACTGGCCGAGCACTTTGGCTACCACACCATGCTGGAGCGAGCTGAAGAGAATCCCTTTCTCGAGCGCTTCTATAAAAATCGCCGCCAGTCAGCCCTGGCAACCCAGCTCTTTTTCCTCTTCCAGCGCGTCGAACAACTCGATGAACTGAAGCAGGCCGACCTGTTCGCCCCCCGTCAGGTTGCCGACTTTCTGATGCAGAAAGATCGCCTGTTCGCCCGCGCCAACCTCGACACCGACGAAATGGCCCTGTACGACAAGGTCTACGAGCAACTGACCCTCGACGCGCCGGTGCCAGACCTGGTCATTTACCTGCAGGCCCCCGCCGACGTACTGATGAATCGCATCCAGAACCGCGGCATACGTTACGAACAGCGGGTCGAGCGCAGCTACCTGGAAACCATCAACGAAATTTACAGCGAATTCTTTCACTACTACGATGCTTCACCGCTGCTGATTATCAATGCCGAAGATATCGACTTCGCCAACAACGAGCGTGACTTCCGG
>JBFHCW010000078.1:0-9065 GCA_041585035.1 Litorivivens sp. | reverse complement strand
TGCCCGGCAGCACATGAATCACTTCTGTGGGAGACCGTGAATGTTTTCTAAAGACATGGCCATTGCCGGTTATGACGACGATATTTGGAATGCCATCCAGGAAGAGGAAACTCGCCAGGAAGAGCACATTGAGCTGATTGCTTCTGAAAACTACACCAGCCCGCGTGTGATTCAGGCGCAAGGCACTGTGCTGACCAATAAATACGCGGAAGGCTACCCCAGAAAACGATACTACGGCGGCTGCGAATTCGTCGACAAGGCGGAAGAGCTGGCCATCGAGCGTGCCAAGGCCCTGTTCGGCGCCGACTACGCCAACGTTCAGCCCCACTCCGGCTCGCAGGCCAATTCAGCGGTGTATCAGGCCCTGCTGCTGCCCGGTGAGACCGTCCTGGGTATGAGCCTGGATGCGGGCGGTCACCTGACGCACGGTGCCAAACCCAACTTCTCGGGCAAGATCTACAACTCCGTGCAGTACGGCCTGAATCCGGAAACCGGCCTGATCGATTACGATCAGGTAGAAGCACTGGCGCTGGAGCACAAGCCTAAGATGATCGTCGCGGGCTTTTCGGCCTACAGCGGCATTGTGGACTGGGCCCGCTTCCGCGAGATTGCAGATAAGGTTGACGCCTACCTGATGGTGGATATGGCCCACGTGGCGGGTCTGGTTGCAGCGGGTGTCTACCCCAACCCGATTCCCTTTGCCGACGTGGTGACCACCACCACCCACAAAACCCTGCGCGGCCCGCGCGGCGGCCTGATTCTGGCCAAGGCCAACGAGGCTCTGGAGAAGAAATTCAATTCTGCGGTATTCCCCGGTGGTCAGGGCGGCCCACTGATGCACGTTATCGCAGCCAAAGCGGTGAGCTTTAAAGAGGCCATGGAGCCCGAGTTCAAAACCTATCAGGCGCAAGTGGTAAAAAATGCCCAGGCGATGGCGGCGACCTTTATTGAGCGCGGTATCAACATCGTCTCCGGTGGCACCGAAAACCACCTGATGCTGGTCGACCTGATCGGTAAGCCCTACACCGGCAAAGACGCCGATGCAGCGCTGGGTGATGCCAACATCACCGTAAACAAAAACGCAGTGCCCAACGATCCGCGTTCCCCCTTTATTACCAGCGGTCTGCGCGTTGGCACGCCGGCAGTTACTACGCGCGGCTTTAAAGAAGCTGAGTGCAAGGAGCTGGCGGGCTGGATGTGTGACGTGTTGGAAAGCCTCGAAAACGGCAATTCCGAACAGGTGATTGCAGAGGTTAAAGCCAAGGTGCTGGAAATCTGCAAGCGCTTCCCGGTTTACGCCTGATCGCGCAGGCACAAGCGCAGGGTTCGGCCCTGCGCTTGTGCTAAACTCCTGTCGCATAAAGCCTTTTCGAGACTCGATTCATGCGCTGCCCCTTCTGCACATTTGAAGACACCAAAGTCATCGACTCACGTCTGGTCGCCGAAGGCGGGCAGGTGCGCCGTCGCCGCGAGTGTCTGTCCTGTGCCGAGCGCTTTACCACCTATGAAAGCGCTGAGCTGCTGATGCCGAAAGTTATCAAAAGCAATGATCGCCGCGAACCCTTCGATGAAGAAAAGCTGCGTGCCGGGATTCTGCGGGCACTGGAAAAGCGCGCGGTCAGCGTTGAAAAGATCGAGGCGACCATCACCGATATCAAGCGCGTGCTGCAATCCAAGGGCGAACGTGAAATTCCCTCCCTGCTGGTGGGTGAGCTGGTAATGGATCACCTGCAAAAAATTGATCACGTGGCCTACGTGCGCTTTGCTTCCGTTTACCGCAGTTTTCAGGATCTCGACGAGTTTCGCGCCGAGATCGATCGTCTCTCTGCGAACCCTATTTCGAACCAACCGGAGACGGGTGGCCAGTAATGGATGCGGCCCTCGATGCGCGCTGGATGGCGCGCGCTATTGAGCTCGCCCGGCGGGGGCACTACAGCACCAGCCCCAACCCGAGGGTGGGCTGCGTGCTGGTGCGGGACAACGCGCTGCTGGCAGAGGGCTGGCACCAGCGTGCCGGAGAGGGCCACGCGGAAGTTAACGCGCTGGCCGAGTGCGAACAAGCTGCTGGCGCAACAGCCTATGTCAGTCTGGAGCCCTGTTCCCACCACGGTAAAACGCCGCCTTGTGCAGAGGCCCTGATTAAAGCGGGCATCAAGCGGGTGGTGGTGGCTATGGAAGACCCGAACCCTGAGGTCTCAGGGCGTGGCGTGCAATTGCTGCGTGATGCCGGTATTCACGTGGAGGTCGGTCTTCAGCAGTGTGAAGCCGAAGCGCTGAATCCGGGCTTTATCAAACGCATGAAAACCGGTTTGCCGCGGGTGCGGGCCAAGCTGGCGATGAGCCTGGATGGCCGGACTGCCATGGCCTCGGGTGAAAGCCAGTGGATAACCGGTGCGGCGGCGCGGCGTGATGTACAGCGCCTGCGTGCGGCGACCTGCGCCATTGTCAGTGGGGTGGAAACGCTGATTCACGATGATGCGGCATTAACTGTCCGGCCGGAACAGGCCGAGTTGCCCGCTGAGCAATGCCGCCAGCCGCTGCGGGTGATTCTCGACTCCCGTCTGCGAACGCCGCTTGACGGCAAGCTCTTTCAAGGCGGCGGTCCGGTACTGGTCGTGGGCGCGGTGGATGCGCCAGAGCTTCGCCAAAGGCTGGAAGCCGCCGGGGCCGAAGTTATGATAATGGCGGGAGCCGACAGCCGGGTAGATCTTGAGGCAGTATTGAAAGAACTGGGCCGCCGGCAGTGCAACGAAGTGCTGGTGGAAAGCGGTGCCACCCTGGCGGGCGCCTTTTTACAGGCTGAGCTGCTCGATGCCTTGACGGTGTATATGGCACCCACGCTGCTTGGCAGCAAGGCCCGGCCATTATTTGCGTTGCCGCTGGATGATATGAACAGCCAGCGCCGCGTGCATATTGACGGTATTCGCGCGATGGGCACTGACTGGCGTCTCGACGCAACCCTGCATACGGTGGCGCACTGATGTTTACCGGCATTATTGAAGCCGTCGGCAGGATCGCTGCGATAGCGGAGGCGGGTGGAGACAAGTGCCTGACTATCGACGCTGGCGATCTGGAGATGGCGGCAGTAAAACTCGGCGACAGCATTGCCACCAACGGCGTCTGTCTGACCGTGACCAGCCTCACTGGCTCCGGCTTTACGGCCGACGTATCGCGGGAAACCCTGTCGCTGGCGACACTGGGTGGCTTGAAACCGGGCGCGCCGGTGAATCTCGAGCGGGCAATGCGCGCCGACAGTCGGTTTGACGGTCATATTGTCAGCGGCCATATTGACGGTACCGGCGAGGTGGTGGCCCGGCACGAAGATGCCCGCTCCATCAGACTGTCGGTGGCAGTGCCTGAACCCTTGCGCAAATACACCGCGCACAAAGGCTCGATCTGCATCGACGGGGTGAGTCTGACCATCAACGCTCTGAGCGAAGATGGCGTAGAATTGAACATTGTGCCGCACACAGCGGCTGAAACGATTATTACCCACTACCAGCCGGGAACAAGGGTCAATCTGGAAGTGGACGTGATTGCCCGCTACCTGGAGCGTTTACTTCAGGGTGACAAGGCGCAGAGCGGTTCGCGACTTAGCGAGGCCTTTCTGGCAGAACACGGTTTTACCGGGCGCAAACGTTAGCGCTCTGACATTGGGAAGGATTATGAAGCTCAACACGGTAGAAGAACTGATTCAGGATATACGCCTCGGCAAGATGGTGATCCTGATGGACGACGAAGATCGCGAAAACGAAGGCGATATCGTTATGGCTGCCGAGTGCGTGCGGCCGCAGGATATTAACTTTATGGCCATGCATGCCCGCGGCCTGATTTGCATGCCGATGACTCGCGATCGCTGCGAGCGATTGGGTCTGCCGCTAATGGTCGATCGCAATGCCTCGGGCTTTGGTACTAAATTCACGCTGTCGATTGAGGCCAAAGAAGGCGTTACGACCGGTATTTCGGCCGCTGATCGCGCTCATACCGTGCGTGTGGCGGCGGCGAAAAATGCAACGGCAGAGGATATTGTCCAGCCCGGTCATATCTTCCCGCTGATGGCGGAAAGCGGTGGGGTGCTGACCCGCGCGGGCCATACCGAAGCGGCCTGCGATCTGGCGCGTCTTGCCGGTTTCGGTGCTTCCGGTGTTATTTGTGAGATCATGAACGACGATGGCACCATGGCGCGCCGACCGGACCTGGAAGCCTTCGCGGAGAAACACGATATCAAGATCGGCACTATCGCCGATCTGATTCATTACCGGGTAGTGAACGAGCAGACCATTCACAAGCTGGCGGTGGAAACCATCAATACCGATTTCGGTGAGTTTCAGCTGCACAGCTACCGGGATGACGTGAACAACGATATCCATTTTGCGGTGTCGAAGGGCAATATCGATCACGAAACGCCGGTGCTGGTGCGAGTGCATCTGGGATCATCGATTCGCGACCTGTTGCATATCCAGTTGCCGGGAGAAAACAGTGGCTGGAACATGAACCGCTGCCTCAAAAAGATTTCGGAAGACGGTGGCGTGGTGGTGTTGCTGGCCAATGCCGAGTCCTCTGCTGATCTGATCAGCAGTCTTGATATCGCTCGCGGCAACAAGCCTGCGCCAATGGGTGACAGCGCCCAGCACCAGAATACCTATATGAACGTCGGTCTCGGCTCCCAGATCCTGCGCGATCTCGGGGTGGGCAAAATCCGCCTGATGGGCGCGCCGATCAAGTATAATGCGATCTCCGGTTTTGACCTGGATATCGCCGAATTTGTCAGCGCCGATGGGGACATCACCCCGGCTGAGCACTAATCCTTATCACGTTTTGGGAAACAGACTATGAGCACGAACAAACCCATTGAAGGCACTTTTGCCAACTGCGAGGGCAAATACGCGATTGTGGTTGGCCGCTGGAACGCCTTTGTGGTGGAAAGCCTGCTGGACGGCGCCAAAGACAGTCTGATGCGTCACGGTATTGCTGAGAGTGATATTACCGTGGTGCGTGCACCGGGCGCTTTTGAAATTCCGCTGGTCTGCCAGAAAGTGGCAGAGACCAAAAAGTACGATGCGATTATTGCTCTCGGCGCAGTCATTCGCGGCGGCACTCCCCATTTTGAATATGTGGCGGGTGAGTGCACCAAGGGCCTGGCCCAGGTGTCCATGCAATACGGTTTGCCGGTTGCCTTCGGCGTACTGACCGTCGACACCATCGAACAGGCCATAGAGCGCGCCGGCACCAAGGCGGGCAACAAAGGCGAAGAAGCGGCCCTGTCAGCGCTGGAAATGGTCAGCCTGCTCAAGAACATAGGCTGAATCAGTGTCGCAAGCTCCCGAGAACAATCTACCGGCGCTGCGTCGCAAGGCGCGGCATTATGCCCTTCAGGCCCTCTACCAATGGGAGATGGCCAGGCAGCCCCTGCACGAAATACAGGCTCAGTTTCTGACTGACTACGACATGAAGCACGTGGATACCGAGTATTTTGGTGAAATGCTGCACGATATTCCCGCCAACCTGAACGAGCTGCAGGATGAATTCGAACCCCTGCTGGATCGCAAGTTGAGCGACCTGGACCCGATTGAACTGAGTCTGCTGCGCATGGGTGTGTGGGAACTCAAAAACCGGATCGATGTGCCCTATAAAGTGGTCATCAACGAATGTGTGAACCTGGCCAAGCGCTTTGGCGCCACCGATGGTCACCGCTATATCAATTCCATTTTGGATAAAGTGGCGGCCAATACCCGCAAAATTGAAATGGCGGCTGCCCGCAAGTAAATGGCGCTCTCCGAATTTGATTTGATTCGGCGTTATTTCACTTCCTTTCAGCAAGGCCCGGCGGTTGTGACCGGCATCGGCGACGACTGCGCTGAGCTTTCGCTTTCCCCCGGTCACACCCTGTGCACCTCCATCGATACCATGGTGGAGGGCGTCCACTTTCCAAAAGCACCTGACGTAAGCGGCTTGGGCTGGCGAGTGCTGGCCGCAGCCGTCAGTGATCTTGGTGCCTGCGGCGCCAGCCCCCTGGGGTTCTGTTTGGCGCTGACCTTGCCGCAGGCCGATAAAGCCTGGCTGGCGGCGTTCTCCAAAGGTCTGGCAGAGGCTTCGCATCACTTTCGCATTCCCTTGGTCGGCGGTGATACCACTCGAGGCCCCTTGTGTTTGTCGGTGCAGGTGTTGGGTGAGGTGCCGGCCGGCAAGGCCCTTCTGCGCAGCGGCGCCACGCCGGATGATGATGTCTGGGTGACGGGTAATTTGGGGGATGCCCGGGCGGCGCTCGACTGTTTGGGTAACGCAGCATTCAGTGAGGTGGAGCAGGTATTTATGGCGCAGTATTATCGCGCCGAGCCGCCGCTAGAATTCTCCACGGGTCTTCCCGGTGTCGCCAGCGCGGCGATCGACCTGTCCGACGGTCTGGCCGCCGATCTCGGTCATGTCCTTCAGGCCAGTGGTGCAAGCGCCGAGTTGGATGTGGGCGCTCTGCCGCTCTCGGCGGCGCTGCAAGCGACTTATTCGCGAGAGGTTGCCGAGGCGTATGCGCTGACGGGCGGCGATGATTATCAGTTGTGTTTTACCGCCAGTGCAGCGC
Organism: Litorivivens sp.; assembly: GCA_041585035.1. GTDB lineage: Bacteria > Pseudomonadota > Gammaproteobacteria > Pseudomonadales > Spongiibacteraceae > Litorivivens. The sequence goes on along the minus strand of JBFHCW010000078.1, from coordinate 2,488 downwards.
AGCGTGAAACCATCTGCGCGCTGGCGGCTGAACACAATATTCGGTGCTCGCGCGTGGGCAGGGTCGCCGCCGGAGCCGGGTTAAATCTGGTTCGCGAGGGTGCGCCGATTGATCTGACACACTATAACAACATGGGGTATTTGCACTTCCAATGAACTTGCTAGCGCTTTGCCGTAACCCGATTCACGTCGCCAGTTTTGGTTTTGGCTCTGGCCTGTCGCCCAAGGCGCCGGGCACTTTCGGTACTCTGATGGCAGTCCCGCTTTGGCTGGGCCTATCCCAGCTGGACCTGCCCCTCTATGGTGCCGTGTTGGCGGTTACCTTTCTTTTTGGGGTGTTTTGTTGCGGTTATACCGCCAAAGCCATGGGTGTCCACGACCACGGCAGCATCGTCTGGGACGAGTTTGTCGGTTTCTGGATTACCATGATTGCCGTGCCCGCCGAACCATTCTGGGTGATTGCCGGGTTTGCTCTCTTTCGGCTGTTTGATATTGCCAAGCCCTGGCCAATCAAGTGGCTCGATAAAAAGGTCCACGGCGGTTTCGGTATTATGATCGACGATGTGCTGGCGGGTGTTTTTGCGGCGGTAATCTTGCAGGTTGCGTTGTTTTATATCGCTTAGCGTTTCGAGCATTAAGCCGAAATATTTGGTGTGATCATGACGAACGCGGAGGTTTCATGTCGCAGTCAGTCGAATGTGCACCCGGTATAGGCCAGCGGGATCACGTTATTCTGTTCGATGGTGTCTGCAAACTCTGTTCGCTCTGGGCGCGTTTTCTAATCCGTTTCGATAAACACCGGCGTTTCCGTCTCGCGACCGTGCAGTCGCCGGAGGGGCAGGCTATTCTCAAATGGTACGGTTTGCCGCTCGAGCAGTATGACACCGTGCTGCTGATCGAGGGGCCGAAGCTGTACACCCGGTCTACAGCCCTGATACGGGTGTTGTGGCAGTTACCATTGCCCTGGCCGCTGTTCGCCATCGGATGGCTGGTGCCGCGCCCATTGCGAGACGGGGTATATCGGTGCATTGCCCGGAACCGCTACCGACTCTTTGGCAAGTACGAGCAGTGCATACTCTTGGAAGAAGACCACCGACGGCGCTTTCTGGGAAATGGCTAGCGCTTTCAGCTACTTGGCCGGGAGCGTTTTGAAGTCTCGCTCGCGCCTTGCGCCGCTGCGTCCTTCGGCGCTACACTGCCTGCTCTTGTCGGGGTGCCGGTTCCAAAAGGAACGGGCTGAGAATCACCCGCTGAACCTGACCTGGATAATGCCGGCGTAGGGAACAAGAATTCTTCCGCCCCCTGCGGCTGCCCTCTGTTCCCCGCCCTCCATCCAGGCTTAAACGCCAGCGCGAGGGTACTATGTCTACGTCTACCGAATACCAGTTTCTGAGTGAGACCGCTCAGGTCGATCACGATTCTGTTCAGCCGTTTCCGGCCTCTACAAAAATTTATGTTGAAGGGCAGAACCCCGGTGTGCGCGTGCCCATGCGTGAGATCAAGCTTACACCGACACCGGTCGCGGGCAAGGACGGTGAAACCCGGTTGGAGCCCAACGCGCCGGTGCGGGTCTACGATACCTCCGGCCCCTATACCGACCCGGATGTTGAAATCGATATCCGCAAGGGCCTGGCGCCGCTGCGCGAGAACTGGATCGAGCAGCGCGGTGACACCGAGGTGCTCAGCGGCGATACCTCCGAATACAGCAAAAAACGCGCTGCCGATCTGACTCTGGAAAAATTGCGCTTTGATCTCAAGCGCAAACCGCGACGCGCGATACCCGGCAAGAATGTCTCCCAGATGCATTATGCGCGACAGGGCATTATCACCCCGGAGATGGAATACATTGCCATCCGCGAAAACATGGCGCTGGCCGAGGCCAAAGCGCAGGGTGTGCTGGAGCAGCAGCATCCGGGAAATTCCTTTGGCGCCGCCATTCCTGACGAAATCACCCCGGAATTTGTGCGCGACGAAGTGGCTCGCGGCCGCGCGATTATCCCCGCCAATATCAACCACCCGGAACTGGAGCCGATGATTATCGGCCGCAACTTCCTAGTGAAGATTAACGGCAATATCGGTAACTCGGCGCTGGGTTCTTCCATTGAAGAGGAGGTCGCGAAACTGACCTGGGGTATTCGCTGGGGCGCGGATACGATGATGGACTTGTCGACCGGCAAAAACATTCACGAAACCCGTGAGTGGATCATCCGCAACTCGCCGGTGCCGGTCGGCACCGTACCGATTTATCAGGCGCTGGAAAAAGTCGATGGCGTCGCCGAAGACCTGACCTGGGAAATCTTCCGCGACACCCTGATTGAGCAGGCCGAACAGGGCGTTGACTACTTCACGATTCACGCGGGTGTGCTATTGCGCTACGTGCCCATGACGGCAAAACGGGTGACCGGTATTGTCTCTCGCGGTGGCTCGATCATGGCGAAGTGGTGTCTGGCCCATCACAAGGAAAACTTCCTCTACACTCATTTCGAAGA
>JBFHCW010000077.1:0-9108 GCA_041585035.1 Litorivivens sp. | reverse complement strand
TCAATCCCATTTTTATTAAACACCATCAAACCAACTTTGACCTTTCCCAAGAGTTCAGGAAGGTTCTTTAAAGCCAGCATGGTATTAACCAGGGAGCACTGCTCCATACCCGCCACCGAATTCCCCATACTGGGAGCACCGGTACCGTCGTCATATGTGCAACCGTGAGTGACATTCGCATTTGCATTGGCCGAGGTATGCCAGGCAATCAGTACGGTAGGTTCGTTCCCCCCCGCCGGGTTATTACCGGTAAAGAGATCGATATCTTCTGCTGACACCAGGCCGCTGAAGGCAAAAAGTACACACAACCACTTTTTCATGCTCATAACTCTCTCCTGCTGACCTAGGGACAGCTAGTACCAACAATTGCCAGCAAATAAATACCCTGATGCATTTCTATTCCGGCACCAGTAACACCATCGGCCACGGTTGAAGCCACATCCCAGTTCATTCTCGAACACCATGAATTGCCCGAGGTCACGCCGCCACTACCACCGAAAATACCGGTAGAGGCCATTGAACCACTACCTAAACACTGTGCCTCATTGGGGTTACTGACATCCAGTTCCGGGACTTTGATAATGGTCGATTTGGTGCAATTGGGTGGGGCTACGGAGGCAATCATGTCATCGACGCCATCACCGTTAAAATCAGTACCGATTTCTTCCGGGTTTACGGGGAGTGGCAGCGCAAAGTTGGCAGGGTTACTGATATAAGCCTCCATACCATTTCGCGCCGCTAGCTTCGCTTCAATGCGATACTGCTGGTTGCCGGCAATTTTGAAATTAATATTGCTGGACGACACCAGACTGGTAACGATGATCATGAAAATACCCACCATGACCAAAACAATCACCAGAGTGGCTCCGCGTTCTCTGCTTAGGGACCTCATGACTCACGCACCCCCGATACGTTTTGGATCAATATAACGCTGCGAAAGACCCGGCGTTTAAAAGCGTCGTTAAAAGGTCCCACGCGCGCCGCTTCTCCGAGATCATAGGTTTTATTGTCATTCCAACCAGGAAAGGGGTCGATACTGCGTACGAGCACAGCAACTGCAATAGAAACAACATTGGAGAAATTTTCAGTGTCACTCGATGATCCTGCCGAAGGACAGCCGACACCCGTTAAATCATCTACCCTCGGGTCTGGCACATAACAATCGGGGGCTCCGTTGTCATCCAGATCGATACCGTATTCAAAGTGAATATCCTGAATCCCCTCCACTAGAGAGCGTGTAACCAAGTCGCCGTTAACAAACTCAACCACTTTGAGCGTGGGAATACCGTCGCTGGGGTCACACTCGTCGCAACTGGAGACAAAGAAAGAGCTGACGCGATAGGGCCACACCCGTGCGGTGTTGCAGTCATCGTCACGCAAAGTGAAGCTGGATTTGACCGTATTGAATCGAAATTCGTCAGAATCCAGCGAGCAAGAAGAAATCTGCAGGTAGGGGTCGCCGTCGACAGCCGCCGATTGCGCAACTGAATCCCCGCTGACACGACGCACAACTAAAACCTCACCGTTAGTTACAATACTGGCATCGGTGGTAGTGAAACAGGACGGCGTCGCAGCCGATGAAGAATAGCCAAAACCCTCAACGGCCGTTGGTAATTCAGGCGCTGCGCTGTCACCGTCTGAGTCTGTAAGGCTGATACCAAGATTAGCGAGCGTTGTGCCGTCCTCACATGGATTTGGGGATGTGTAGTCAATACTGGCATTAAAATAAGGCCCAAGATAACCGGCTAGGGCAATCTCATCAGTGAGGATTTGTATGGCGTAACGCCCGTTTTCAGAAAGTTCTGAGCTGCGATTTAACTCAGTCCGAGTGGCGCTCACTGATGCCATTAAACTAATAATACCGACCAGCATAAACGCGCCGAGCGTTAAAGCAATCATGATTTCCAGCAGAGTCAGACCATGCTGACGCAAATTTAAAGTCTGTTTCATCATGATAGATTCGCCAGTCTGACCAGAACACTTACCGCACGACGACGGGTTTCAGGTCCGTATTGATTTTGACCACAACTGTTAGTAGGCACGACGGTATCACTAAGACCTTGCCACGCGACTGTCACGCGATACAAACGATTCGCAGCATCGACCTGTTCTATGCATCCTCGGGCATCAATCATGGCACCGAGATTGACGGTCGCGTCGCTTGCATCCTTCTCAGAGGCTCCGAGAAGGGCGTTATGCCAGGCCAGCATATCGGCGTCGGCCCTGTTCTGCTGAGCACTGCTGCCGCAATCCTGAACGTCTGTACCAAAAGTTACCCCTGTACCGAATTCCTCTCCATTCGCCCCGTTGCTGTAACAGGTAACCACCTGACGATTCACATTGATGCGGTCCACCATATCCTGAACCAGGGTCAACGCCTGCAGCCGCTGATAGGATTCAGCTTCCTGCTGCACTGTGCGCACAACCAGCCCCGCCGCTCCCATCAATGCCACCAACGACACCAACAAGGCGATCAGCAACTCAATCATCCCGATACCGCGCTGTTTCAGATGTCCCTTCATCAGCAACTCCCGGATTTCAAAGAAGGCTTGCCGGTCGCGGAGAGGCCTATACAATGAGTGGGCGCGCCAGTGCCACTCGGCGGTGTAATCTCCACTTCCACGTCCGAGCCATTGCGGCGCCCATCACCGCCAAAGCTGAAGGCTGTCGCGGAAGGTGTTCCAGTCAACGTTAATCCCGTCACAGCGTCCTGCACCCGCAGCGCATTACCGCCGCTCGCAATCGTCCAGCCGTCGGTCCAGCCACCAGTTGCCGGCGTCATCGTCACGGTAGCATTGCGCTTTACCGCTTCACTTCGAGCAAAGTTCAGCGAGGTCACAAGATCGTTCGCCGCACTCCGCACCCGCTGGGTCGCAATCATATTCTGGAATGAGGGCACCGCCAGCGACGCAACAATGGCCACCACTGCAAGCGTGACCAGCATTTCCATCAGGGTGAAACCCCGGTTTCTACCTAACGCCAGCATCGTGCACCCGAATATTGAGAAGTTTTGGCTCCGAGATTGGTAATACGCAGCCAGCCACAATCGGTATCGTCGCTTGCTTGGGCGCCTGTCGGCGTCGCAGTAATTTGATATGCTGGCGCGGTTCCGCCAGGATCACTAGTGTTTATAGTGTAGTTATTTGCAACCTCGGGTGGTGCGCTAGCACCGAGGGTTGTCATATTGGGCGCGTAGTCGCGGTTATCCAGTAAGTAACGTTCCTGCAGATTGGCAACTTCAAGAAGATAACTAGCGGCCGCTGCACGGTTAGCCCGCACCGTACTGTCGCGATAACTACCGAGAGCAATAGTGGCGATGATTGCAATCATCGCCACGACCACCATCACTTCTATCAGGGTAAAACCTTTGGCCTGTCTGGCTAAGCCCATATGAGTGTCCCATCATCACTACTGGATTTATGATGGAGATACTTGCGCACAAGACAGCCGAGTGCAGCCGGATTGCGACAAACGGTAGGATTAAGGGGATCAGCGGTCACGGCCTGCAAGAAGCGTGACCGGGTTCACTTAGCGGCGGCGTCGACCCAGCGCAGTTCACGCGGCAGAGAGAAGGTGATGTTTTCGGGGCGTCCGTCCAGCTCAACCGGTGTGGTCGCACCCAACTCACAGAGTCTGGCAATTACGTCCTGCACCAGCACTTCCGGCGCAGAGGCGCCGGCGGTGATACCAATGGCTTTCACGCCCTCCAGCCACTGCGGCTGGATATCCTGCGCGGCATCGATCAGATGCGCCTGGCAGCCCTTGCGCTCGGCCAGCTCGCGCAGGCGATTGGAGTTGGAGGAATTGGGGGAGCCCACCACCAGCACCAGATCCGCCTGGTCAGCCAAGGTTTTCACCGCATCCTGGCGGTTCTGGGTGGCGTAGCAGATGTCATCTTTGCGCGGGCCTTCGATGGCCGGAAATTTAGCACGCAGGGCATCAATAACCGCTGCGGTATCATCCATCGACAGGGTGGTCTGGGTTACAAAGGACAGATGTTCGGGGTTGTTCACTTGCAGGCTATCCACCTGCTCGACGTCTTCCACGAGGTAAATGGCGCCGCCCTGACTTTCGTCGTACTGACCCATGGTGCCTTCCACTTCCGGGTGGCCTTTGTGGCCAATCAGTATACACTCGCGGCCTTCCTGGCTGTACTTGAGCACTTCCATATGCACTTTGGTCACCAGCGGACAGGTGGCATCAAACACTTTCAGGCCACGCTGCTCGGCCTCTTCCCGCACCGCGCGGGAGACACCGTGAGCGGAGAAAATCACAATCACATCGTCCGGCACTTCGTGGAGTTCATCCACAAACACCGCCCCGCGATCGCGCAGGTTGTCGACCACAAATTTATTGTGCACGACTTCGTGGCGCACGTAGATGGGCGCGCCAAAGACATCGAGGGCGCGATTGACGATTTCGATGGCGCGATCAACCCCGGCGCAAAAACCGCGCGGATTGGCCATTTTGATCTCGATAGCGCTCATTTCTCGGCAACTTCCACATTGAGAATTTCTGCAGTAAAGCGCAGTGTACGCCCCGCCAGCGGGTGATTAAAGTTCACAATCACGTCGTCTTCACTGACCGACTGTACGACCCCTGGCAGTTCCGCGCGCTGGGCGTCGGCAAAGGAGATCACCATGCCTTCATTCAGCTCCATGTCGGCGCCGAATTGGTCGCGTTTGAAGTGCTGGATATTGGCGGGATTGGGCTGACCAAAGGCATCTTCGGGCTTCAGCTCAAAATCTTTTTTCTCACCGGCCTGCATGCCCAACAGTTTGTTCTCCACCCCCGGCAACAGGCTGCCATCACCGAAGGTGAAGGTGGCCGGGCTGCGATCGAAGGTGGAATCCACGACAGAACCGTCCTCCATCGCCAGCTCGAAGTGCAGCGTAATGCGGGATTGGCTATCAATAATCATATCAACGGTTTTCCGGGTGCAGCACCATATCCAGCAGCATGCTGGCGGCACCGACGGTAATGCAGGTATCGGCCCAGTTAAAAGCCGGGAAGTAATGGTTGTTCCAGTGCAGGGAAATAAAATCGACCACGTAACCCAGCGCCACGCGGTCAACCAGATTGCCCACAGCGCCGGTGAGGATCATGCAAAGTGAAAAAGTCAGCAGTTTCTGCTGGTTTTTGATCAGCGCCATCCACACCATCAGGGCCAGACTCACCCCCAGCGACACCACAATAAAGAACCAGCGTTGCCAGCCACCGGCGTCACTCAGAAAGCTGAAAGCAGCCCCTGAATTATAGTGCAGGGTAAGGTTGAACACCGGCAGCACATACACCGGCTGCCCATAGGACAGGTGCGTGTCGGCCAGATGCTTGGTCCACTGATCCAGCAGGACCATGGCGAAGGCCAGCAGATACCAGCGCATGACGCCGGTTTCCACCAGGTTCCGGACAATCCGGCGACTATGCATAACTGCGCTGTTCACCATCACCTTCTATATTGTCTACGCAACGCACACACAGCTCGGGATGCGCCTCAACGCTACCCACGTCTTCGCGGTAGTGCCAGCAACGCACGCACTTGCTACCTTCGCTGGCGCGAATCGACACTTCGAGATTATCGAGTTCCGTGGCAACCGCCTCTTTGCTGTCGGCAAGATCCGCTACCCGGGCTTTGGAGGTGATCAGCACAAAGCGCAGTTCATCCTCAAGCTTTTCCAGTTCACTGCGCAGGGACTGATCGCAGAACAGGGTGACTTCGGCCTGCAGACTGCCGCCGATCACCTTGTTGTTCCGGGCCTCTTCCATCGCTTTGTTCACAGCCGTTTTCACCTCCTGAACCAGGGTCCAGAAAGCATCGCCGCGCTCGGGGTCGTCAAAGCGCGCCAGCCCCTCATACCACTCGGCGGTAAACACGCTGCCGGTTTGTTCGCCGGGCAGGTTGTCCCACAGCTCGTCGGCGGTAAAACTGAGAATCGGTGCCATCCAGCGAATCATGGCCTGGGCAATATGGTACAGCGCGGTCTGGGCCGAACGCCGGGCCAGACTGTCAGCACCCGTGGTGTACTGGCGATCCTTGATAACGTCCAGATAGAAGCCACCCAGTTCCACCACACAGAAGTGATGCAACTTCTGATAAACCTGATGAAACTGGTAACGATCGTAGGCACCGCGAATCTCATCCTGCAATTGCGCGGCGTGATGCACAATCCAGCGATCCAGGCTCAGCATGTCAGCGCTGGCAACCAGATCCTTTTCCGGATCAAAGCCGGCCATGTTTGACAGCATGAAGCGTGCGGTATTGCGAATACGGCGATACAGATCTGCGGTGCGCTTGAAAATCTCCTTGGACACCGTCATCTCGCCACGGTAGTCCGTGGTCGCCACCCACAGGCGCAGCACATCGGCGCCGAGATCGTTCATGACTTCCTGGGGCGCAATGACGTTGCCGAGCGACTTCGACATTTTGTGACCGTTAGTGTCCACGGTAAAACCGTGGGTCAACACGGTCTTATAGGGCGCACTGCCATTTACGGCAATCGCAGACAGCAGCGAGGACTGGAACCAGCCCCGGTGCTGATCCGAACCTTCCAGATAAAGGTCCGCCGGGTATTGCAGCTGCTCGCGCTGATTCAGCACTGCGTAGTGGGTCACCCCGGAATCAAACCAGACGTCGAGGGTATCAGTGACTTTTTCGTAGCGCTCGGCATCGGCTCCCAGCAGTTCGCTCGCGTCGAGCTCAAACCAGGCATCAATGCCCTCTTTTTCTACGCGCTCAGCCACTTTCTCAATCAGCGCGAGCGTATCGGGGTGCAGTTCGGCGGTTTGCTTATCCACAAACAAGGCAATGGGCACGCCCCAGGTACGCTGACGGGAAATACACCAGTCCGGGCGCTCCTGCATCATGGATTCAATGCGCGCCTTGCCCCACTCCGGCAGCCACTGCACTTCGTCGGCGGCCTTCAGCGCAGTATCGAGCAGACCGCTCTGATGCATGCTGACAAACCACTGCGGTGTGGCGCGGAAAATAATCGGTGATTTGTGCCGCCAGCAATGGGGGTAGCTGTGCTCGTAGCTTTCGTTGTGCAACAAGCGGCCGCGCTCTTCGAGCAGTTCGATAATCGGCTGATTGGCCTTGTGCACAAACTGACCGGCAAACAGTTCGGTATCTTCGAGAAACACCCCGTTGCCGCCCACCGGGTTCAGCACGTCGAGATTGTATTTGCTGCCCACCACAAAGTCGTCGGCGCCGTGACCGGGCGCCGTATGCACCGCGCCAGTACCCGCATCGACCGTGACGTGGTCACCGAGAATGACCGGCACCTGCCGATCGTAAAAGGGGTGCTGCAGTTTCAGGCCTTCCAGCGCGGCGCCCTTGAAACTGCCGAGTAATTCAAACTCGTCTGCGCCAAAGCGGGCCAGGGCTTTTTCGTGCAGCGCCTGCGCCAGCACCACGCTTCGACCGTTATAAGAGGCCACCACATACTCAAGTTCCGGGTGCAGGGCCACCGCCTGGTTGGCGGGTAAGGTCCAGGGCGTAGTAGTCCAGATCACCAGATCAACCTCGCCCACCGCAACACCGCTGCGCTGCGCGAAATCTGCCGCGTCGACCACCGCAAAAGCCACATCAATCGCTGGTGAGGTTTTGTCCTGATATTCGACTTCTGCTTCCGCCAGCGCCGAACCACAGTCGGTACACCAGTGAACGGGCTTGAAGCCCTTGTGCACGTGACCGTTGTCGACGATCTTGCCCAGCGCGCGAATGATATTCGCCTCAAAGGCGTAATTCATGGTCAGGTAGGGCTCATCCCAATCGCCCAGCACACCGAGACGCTCAAAGCTGTCGCGCTGGCCTTTGACCTGTTTGCTGGCGTAGTCGCGGCACTTTTGGCGGAAGGTCCTCACATCGACCTTGTGGCCGGGCTTGCCAACTTTTTTCTCGACATTCAGCTCAATGGGCAGGCCGTGGCAGTCCCAACCGGGTACGTAGGGCGCATCAAAACCATCCAGCGTTTTGGATTTAACGATGATGTCCTTGAGAATTTTATTCACCGCGTGCCCGAGGTGAATATCACCGTTGGCGTAGGGGGGACCGTCGTGCAGGATAAACTTTTCACGACCGGCACGGGCCTTGCGGATGGCCTCATAGAGTTTGCCTTCCTGCCATTTTTTCAGCATGCCCGGCTCGCGCTGAGCCAGGTTGGCTTTCATGGGAAAAGCCGTCTGCGGCAGATTCAATGTGTGTTTGTAGTCGCTCATAGCATCCAAAAATCAAGCATCGCCGCGCTCAGCGAAATAATGACGCGCTGTTTCAATATCGTTGTAAATCTGGGCTTTCAGGGCATCAAGGCCATCAAAGCGAATTTCATTGCGCAACTTTTTACGGAACAGCACTTTGATATTGCGCCGGTACAGGTTGCCGCTGTAATCCAGCACGTGCACTTCCAGAATGGCCTTGGGCAGATTATCTACCGTGGGCCGGGTGCCGACGTTGGCCACGCCCTTGCGCGTTACCCCGTCCGGACACTCCACCTCTACCGCAAACACGCCCGCCAGCGGTGAGCGCAGCCGGTGCAGTTCCATATTCGCTGTGGGCACCCCTAGTGTGCGACCCAGTTGCTGACCGACGATAACCCGGCCGGCAATGCTGTAGGGGCGGCCCAGCAGACGCTCGGCTTCAACAAAATCCGCTTCGGCCAGCACTTCACGGATGCGGGTACTGCTGACCCGCTCATCGCCCTGGGTCAGGGTGGCGGTATCCATCACCTCAAAGCCGTAGGTTTCGCCGGCTTTTTTCAGCATGCCAAAACCGCCGCTGCGATCCCGGCCGAAGCGCAGGTCGTCACCGACCACAATAAACTTTGCTGCGAGGCCATCCACAAACAGCTTGCGGATAAACTCCATCGCGCCCAGCTGCCGGAAATTGGGGGTAAATCGAATCCGCATGATCCGGTCGATACCCAGCTTATCCAGTTCCACAAAGCGCTCGCGAAAGCTCATCAGCCGGGTCGGCGCTTCGTGCGGCGAGAAAAACTCGCGCGGCAGCGGCTCAAAGACCACCACAACCGTGGGCAAGCCCAGCTCGCGGCCCTTGGCCATCAACTGCTTCAACACCGCCTGATGGCCGAGGTGAACACCATCGAAAGCACC
>JBFHCW010000076.1:0-9255 GCA_041585035.1 Litorivivens sp. | reverse complement strand
CGGTTGCGTCTGGCAAAATGAAAGCGATTGGCAAGGTGGTAAACAGTAACAAGAGCCAGTTTATTGCCGAATCGGTTGTCTATGACGCGCAAGACCGGGAAATCGGTCGCGGCAGTGGTATTTTTGTTCGCGGTAAATTGCCCTTGGTTGATGCTGCGGGTTACACATAATCGAATATGCCCGCTTACATTTGTGATCAAACCACGTTAAAGATCACTACCGCGTAAAGAAAGAACCGTAGAAAACGCGCCAGCCCGAACAGCAGATAGGTTTTGAAAGGAAATTTCACCAGCCCCGCGACCGTACTGGCGATGGCATAGGGAATGGGTAGCAGTGCGGCAATCAGAATAAACACCCCGCCCCATTTGCGAATGAAGTCGACATGACCTGCGTGGCGCTTAAACAGGTAGGCGTGAACTTTCGGCAGATGTTCCAAACCAACGCCAATACCGTAGGCCACGATGCCGCCCAGGTAGGACACGGCGGCGAGTGCGCCGACCATCAGATAGGGCATATCCGGGAAACGCGCGTTGGCCCACAGCATAAAGAGATCCGGCGGGATCATCCCGAGGATCGACTCCGACACAAAGAACAGGGCGAAGACAGCACCAGGTCGCAACTGCTCCTGAATAAGCAGCTGAAGTTCCTGCTGGTAAACCAACACATAGGGTTGCAACAACAGGAAGGCGACGACAAAAATGGCGAGGGTCAGCAACACCTTTAGCAGGTTTTTCCCCACCAGGTCATATAAGCCGCTGCTTTTGTAATAAGCGTGCAGTAGCCCTGGCTGCTCCCATCGGTTAGCGCGTTTTACCGGGCTGGGCTTCAAAAGCGGAAACCCAGCTCAACTTCATAGCTCGCGGAAGGATAAACACCCCCAAAGTGGGTGCCGCGGAAGCCCGGCGAATCCTGCGCAGCTGCCAGCGATTCGCGGCTGGTGACATTGTCGCCAAACACGGTGATATGCCAGCTCTCGTCATGAGCCTTGATACCCGCCTGGACCCCATAGGTTGTGCCGGGCACACGCACATCAATCGGGTCTAAGTCAGTCGCCAGCGCCACTTCGGTGGTGTAGCTGGCGGTCATGCCCGCGTGGGCGACAAAGGGCCATTCGAACATGCCGCCCTGCCAGCCGAGGGTGAGCGTGGTTTTGAGTTCAGGTACCAGGCGCAGGCGGCGGCCGGTCAGATCGCAGGGCGGCGGGTTGGTGTTCTCCGCGGTGCAGGCGGCGCGTTCAAATTCGGAATACTCGGATTCGGTCAGGGCGCCGTTCAAACCGATCAGAATCGAATAGGGTGTCATCAGCATGGCTTCGTATTCGAGGCCGTAGATGGTTGCTGATGCGGCGTTCTCCACCACGTAGCCCACACCGTTAAAGGTGGATACCTGCAGATCTTCAAAGTCGGTGTAGAACAGGGAGGCATTCAAGCGCGCAGCCCCACCAAGCCATTCGGATTTGGCACCAAGCTCATAGGTCAAGGCGGTTTCGGCGTCGAACTCCAGGTTATTGGCGTTCACGGGCTGGCCTGTGTAGCCCCCGGATTTGTAGCCCTGCGCAACGGTCAGATAGGCCATCGCGGAATCGGTAAAATCGTATTGCAGAGACGCCTTGGGCGAGAAGTCCAGGCTGGTACGATCGCGCTGCGCTTCGAATTGGGTATCACCGGCAATGATGACCGGGAAGATCGTCGCGCCCTGAGGGTTGTCACCCAGACAATAGCCGGGCACCGTCAGCAAGCGGCCCTCACAGCTTTCGCCGGATAGCACCGCATTGCCCTCACCGCCGGTGCGGTTGTTAACCAGGGTGTGAGCCGTCTCGAGCTCTTTCTCTTCGTAGCTCAGGCGACCACCCAGCGTTAAGGACCAGTGCTCGGCAAAATGCCAGGTTGCCTGGCCAAACAGTGCAATGCTGTCGGTGATTTGATCGAAGCGAGTCAACGCGGTTTCAACCGGCGCTGGCCCGCCTTCGGACTGCTGCCGGGCTTGAATTGTCTGCCCGGCTAATCGTCCGGATGAGGCGTCGTTCAGCACTTGATCCTGACAGCCCTGAGGGTCGGACGACCGCAGACAGGCCATGCGCTCCCCTTCGCCAGTGACCAGCAGCAGCTCGGAAAGCTCCAGAAATTCACGAATGTTGTAGTCCGCTTTTATGTCAGACTTCATATAAAACAGCCCGCCGACATATTCGAACAAGCCCGGCGGTGAGGTCACCCGCAATTCCTGGCTGAACTGACGGAGCTCTTCATTGTTATCCAGAATCAGAAACGGTATCGGGGAAAAGTCCGCGTCCATGCGAACCTCTTCATCCAGCCATGAGTAATTGGAGATGCTGGTCAGGGTGTAGTCAACGCCGAAGCTCCAGTCTGCTTTTATGGTCGCGTCGTAGGCGTCGCGGACCACTCGGCCCTTTTCGTTCTTTGCGGTCAGTTCATCGTAGGGGTCGGCCGATGTTTGCGGGTCGAACACCTGCATCGCCGCCAGATGGCGCGGCCGGGCGCTGATCAGCTGGCTGCCCTCGCCATGCTGGTTCATCAGGGTGGCGTTCAGCGTCAGCCCGACGGTAAGGTCATCCCGTGCGGCCCACTCCAGTCGCAGTCGCGCGGCTTCGTTGTCGATATTTTCTTCGTCAATGTCGATGGTGGTGTTGTCCACACTGCCGTCGCGGGTCTGGCGCATCAAGGCTGCGCGCCAGCTGATTTTTTCCGTTAGCGGCCCGGTGGCAACCAACCGATAACGCTGCTGATTGCGATCACCGAGCAGCACGTCGCCCTTCATGCCAAACTCCGGCTCCGGCATGGCGGTGCGAAAATGAATGGCGCCGGCAGAGGCATTTTTACCGAACAACGTACCCTGCGGCCCGCGCATTACTTCGATGGTTTGAAGGTCGAGCAGGGCCTGATTGATGTACGAGGCACGCCCGTAGTAAACCTCGTCAATCAAGAGCGCCACTGACTGCTCAAAACCCCGGTTGTAGCTGGAGCCGAGGCCGCGCATATAAATACTGGGGAATGACGGCGTGGCCAGTACGTCCAGATTGGGCACGTAGTTGGCGACCTCGTTCATGTCGCCCATGTTTTTCTCGGCGATGTCATCACCGCCGATGGCGGTTATCGACAGCGGCACAGTTTGAGCGCTTTCTTCGCGCTTCTGGGCAGTAACGACAATTTCTTCCAGCGCCGGGCGTTCGCGCAGTCGACGGGCCGGTTTGGCGGCCTTGTCCGAGGCGTTGCTGGCCTCCGCAGATGAATTGCCGGATGTCTCTTGCCCGTAGCCGGGCGTCGCTGCCAGCACGGCCGCACACAGGGTTGTCGCCGCGATGCCGCTTGCAGTCCGCAAAGACAAGGGCGCCCGCAGCGCGCCCAATGGTCGAAAAGAAGCTAGTAACATTATTATCTCTGTGATCGTTTAAATTGCATGGTCGCGCATGGTAAGCGCGTAGCAGGCTCGGTGTGTCAGCGCTGCAAGCCGTGAACGTTGTGAACCGTAGGCGATTTTTCTACCGATTTGATGTCAGGCGCTGTCCCCAACAGCACATCGCCCAGCCCGGTCGATACACCCCACCACAGGCTTTCGTCGCGATAGTGATGCAGGCGATGCATGCGCTGGCGCCGACGGTAGTAAGTGATCGGCGGGCACCAGGTGGTATGACCGATAAAGTGACAGAATTCGTAGTGCAGGGACAGCACAAAGAACGTCGCCAGCGCCCCGGTCGCGAGCTCTGCGCTGGGAAACAGCCAGTAGGCCAGACCAAACAACAGCGGCACCACCGTCGGGAAAACCTCTTTGTTGATCGTGATATCGCTCAGGTCCGAAGGGTCGGCGTGGTGTGCACGGTGGGTGCGGCCAACGTTGGGGTCGACCGTTTTGCCAAACAGCGTGAACGGTTTCATGTGCAGCAGATGCACGTGAATCAACCACTCCAGCACTGGCCAGAAAGCCAGAATCGCCAGCGGCGCAATCAGATCGGCGTAGCTCCAGTTGCCCTGATAAATACGCAGCGCAACCAAACCGATGACGAGCGCGGTGAGAATGCGCGGGCTCAAATGTCCGTAGAAGGCCTTGAAAAACTCTTGGGCAGTCTTCGGGTTTTGCGGGTCTGTTGTGTCGGTGTGGGTGCCGGTGTCGGTCATGGGGTTTCTCCCTCGATTTGCGTGTTCGAACTGTCCTTAGCACTCTGCTCATACAGGTCGAGAAATTCGTAAATGGCGGCGCTGCTTTCGTCGATATAATCCTTTGCGCAGCGGGCCGCTTCATCGCGCTGACCCTGTCGCACCAGCATCGCAAGCCGCTCAAAGATTTCCAGCTTCTGTTGCTGACCCGACAGCATCTGGGTCATCAGCCCCCACAGTGGCTCGTAGGTTCGGCGCAGCGAGTTGAAGGCGAGACGGTAGGCAATGTTGCCGCTACCCTCCACAAGAACCTCCCAGAACTGAAAGGCCAGCCGCTGCACGGCTTCGGCTTCGTTGGCGGCCCGCATCTGCTCCACCACCGCGGCCAGACGTTCAGCCGTTTCGGCTCGGCCTTGCGTCGCGGCATCGGCGGCAATCTCTGGCGACAGCACCTGCCGCATGCGAACAATACTGCGGGCGACATCCACCTGAATCTGGCTGCTCTGGTCGAACAGCAGGTTCGGCAAAAGTTCTGCCCCCGCTTCGGCGCGGTAATCCAACACCGTCGTCAGGCCACCCTGCTTTACATCGACCAGTCGCGCCTGCTGGAGACGCTTGATCGCCTCGCGCACGGCATTGCGGCTGACCCCCAGCATCTCGGACAGCAACCTTTCTGACGGCAGCTCTTCGCCGGCCTTCAGCTCCTGACTCACGATGCGGCTGCAGAGCTGGTCGTAGACCTCATCCGAAATCGAGCGTTTGTTAACTGCCTGGAACATGCTTTCAAGGTCTCATCTATGAACGTTCTGTCTGCCTTCGGCTTGGGCTGTGCCGCCGACGCAGTGGTCACTTATCCTACCAGTGGACGAATGCTTGTCAAATGGGGCTTTTGGGGGCGTCAAAAGTGAGGCTGGGCGCGGGTTTGAGGCACAAGCCCGCTTATTCGAGTGGTCAGCGCGGTGGTATTTCAGCTAGGCAGGGCGTGAATTGTAGGTATGCCAATACAGCTGGGCATCCGATGATGTGTCTATGGAATCCAAATAGGCCGCTGCGGCTTTGGCGGTATAGGTTTGATCCAGCGTAATACCGCAATCAGCAAATTTTGCGGTGGCCCGATCCCCCTTCTCAGTGCGCACGCCGTAGCCTTCACCGTAGTAGGTGTCGATCAGCGTGGGCGGCGGTATCGGCGGCAGAGCGATCTTATGGCGAGACAACCATTGGCAGGTTCGCTTCATCAGCTGGCCAACGGTGGCAACCGTGCAGGCGGGTATCGGACCGAGGTGTGAAGGCGCAACCCGGATTCCCACAATGTCGGTTCTGAGCCCGGCCATTGCCGCGCCAATCGTTAAACCGGCGACCGTCGCTGCCGAGCCAACAGGAACAACGATTTTAGCGGGCAGGGGGCACTGCCCCTGGTCGATTTGGTGGCGCAATTCAAACGCCGCGTTGATAAAACCAAGCGTGCCCGCAATATTGGAGCCACCGGCAAACAGGAAATAGTGCTTTTGCGAGAGGCGCAAGGGATGACCGTAGAAGCGCAGAACGGTATGGGCCAGCGAGCCACAAAACTTGAGCTCGGCGCCAAATTTTTTCATGCGCTGTAAATTGCCCCGCACTGTGTTTGACTCCGGCTGCTCAAACAAAAGGACCGTACAGCGCAGGCTCAGTTGCTGGCACAGCATGGCGGTGGCCACACCGTGGTTGGTTCCGGTGGCGCCAAAGGTAACCACGTGCTCTCTGCCCTGGGCTATGACCTCGGCCAGAATAAATTCCAGTTTGCGAATTTTATTTCCGCCATACACCGTATGGGAAAGATCATCCCGTTTTATCCAGGCGTTTGCGCCGACCCCGGCCAAGGGCTCTACCGGTGTCGGCAAATCCGCCAACTGCTGCCAGGGCAGGGTATCTTTTAACTGCGGATACGCATCGAATAAAGGTCTGTTAGAGGTCATGCCAAGCTCGTCATATTCGGCCAGTTTTAGGGTTTATGTGTTGATTTGAGGGCCTTTTTTACCCCTGCCTAGCTCTGATTATAAAGCCCCACTATACAGATTAACGTTTACCGCAAGGGAATACAGCGCTATTCAAATGCTGCGTCACTCTCGCCTTTCGCCCCGCTATAGCAACAATTCTGTAACAGCCCTCTAGTACATTCTCCGCCAGTTTTAGTCGGTGTAGGCGGTATGGCTGACATTCAGCGGCGTAATTTCATTTCTCGAATGGGCCTGGCAAGTGTCGTGACACTTGCCGGTTGTAATGGCTCGGATTCTTCCCGTTCTGCGCCCTCTCGTGCGACGGATGAAGAGCTTCCCGCTGAGACCCTGTATTTGGCCAGTGGCAGTTATCAGTACGACGAGGCGACCCGAACACTGATAATTCAGGTCAGTGAATCACAGTTTCCGAACGGTACCTCCCCCCAAGTTGGCGATGACCTGAGCCTGACCGTGCGCGGCATCATGAGTGACGCCATGTTCTGGTTAATCCGCGACGATTCCCGTGAGCGCTTGCTGCAATGGGTTCGACTTGCGGGTAGCAGTGAAGATATTGTGGGGCAGTGGCGCAATGCCTATGGCTACACCATGACATTGAAGGCGGGCGGCGCATTTGAACTGGAATACAGCGGTAACGAGGCTATGCCCCTCGGCTTTGCCGGGATGGCATCCCTCGCGTCGTCGCCCTTTCAACAGGCTGTTGCCAGCGGTGACCCCGGCGCGCAGTCTCTTATCATCTGGACGCGCGTTGAAGGCAACGAGACCTCGGCCGTGCACTGGGACGTGTCCACCGATCCGTTTTTTAATGAGATTGTAGCGGCGGGCACACAGGTACCCCTGGCCGGTGGCACGGTGAAACTGACGGTTAGCGGGCTGGTATCCGATACCGTTTATTATTACCGATTTTCCCAAGTCTCCAGCGCTGACGGCCTGAAACATTTTTCGCTGAACGGGCGGGGACGGACGCTTCCGGCTAAAACCGCTGCAGTGGAGAAGCTTAAGTTTGCGGTAGTTTCCTGCTCCAGCTATCCACACGGTTTTTTCGTCGCCTACCGCAATGTTGCCCGCCGCGATGACCTCGACTACGTACTACACCTTGGCGATTACATTTATGAATATCGTGAAGATGAGTATGGTAATCAGGAGGTGCTTGATCAGGGCCGGCTCTATGCGGAAGACAATCGCAAGGAAATCATCACACTGGAAGACTACCGCGCACGCTACCAGCGATATCGCGAAGATACCGACTTGCAAATGCTGCACGCGCGTTATGCCTTCATCACAACCTGGGATGATCACGAGACCACCGATAACAGCTGGGACCCGGATGGCCGAGGCCCCGATGGCGGTGCAGTAAATCACAACGGCGGCGAGGGCGAGTGGGAGCAGCGCAAGGCCAATGGTGTTCAGGCCTACAACGAGTGGATGCCAATTGCCGACATTGAAGATCCCTTTGATCCGCAGATTTATCGTAGCTTTGTGTTCGGTTCATTGATGGAGCTAATGATGCTGGATACGCGTATTGGTGGGCGCAGCCAGCAACCGGACTTTGTCCACGACGATTTTAATGACGCCAACCGTCGGCTGATCAGCCCGCTGCAGGAAGCATGGCTACTGCAGCGGCTTGGCGCAGCAAAAGCTCAGTCGCGCCAATGGAGGGTGATTGGTCAGCAGGTGATGATGGCGCCCTTTCAGGGGCCGCCGCTGTTGGCAGAGCAGCCCGACTCACTGCCCAATGGGCCAGTGTCGCCCGAGTGGATCAACGTGCTTAACACGGATGGCTGGGACGGCTATGCGGCCAGCCGGCAGGTCATATGGGATTTCGTCGAGAATAACAAGATCGACAATCTGGTTGTGCTGACCGGGGATATTCACACCTCCTGGGCAATGGAATTACAGCAGCCGCTGATTGTGAATTCGGCAGCGCTTAACACCAATCCCGGGGTTGAACCGCTGGTTAGCCTGCAAGGTCCCAAGTACGGCGTCGAGTTTGTCACACCTTCAATAACGTCGCCGGGACTAGAGGCGGTCATACCGGCTGATATCGGCATCACCGCAGCCGAGGAAACACTCAAAGCCTACAACCCGCATATCAAATACAGCAACTTGAGTCGGCGGGGTTATATGATTCTGGAAGTTACAACTGATGCCTGCAGTGCAAGCTGGTATCACGTAGCGACAATCTTTGACCGCGAAAACGACAGTGAAGAAAAGGCCGCAGCCTATCGGGTTCGCTCAGGCAGTCAGTCGTTGGAACAAGCCTAATTTTCTGATTGCTTGGGCAGCGTTTTTCGGCCCCACGTGAGTGACCCCAAATACGGATTTTCGGCTCCAATGGCGCTTGCATCCCGCCAGCCCCAGGTCAAGCCGCCGGGGCCTCTACACCGGGGTATGAGGGGAGGCCCTGCAAACCGGCTGCCGGGTAGGTGCCAAACACGCGCAGCAGCTCGCGTCCGCATTCGTCCGTTTCGCGAATGATGTTCATCAGGCTGGAAAAGCTGACGCCTTCAACGCCCTTCGAGCCATAGGCCTCGTCGTTAAAGCGCTGCATTTCCCTGCGATGCAAAGCCTCTTCCTCTTCCAGCATACCCTGAGTGATGTCACCGGCAAGGGCCTGCTGGCCTAGTGCCAGCAAATGCTCAATCCGCTGCTGCAGCGTTTCGCGCAGCGCCTTCGCATCCTCGCTGAAGTCGCTCCAAAGCGGCTCCATATCGTCCTGCACATCCTTGATAGCCTTGGTCGCATAGATTGCCTTGCGCACCGTCGCCAGCAAGGCCTCAACATGATCGCGGTGCTCGGGCGGCAAGCCCTCCAGCCGGTTCGCATAGGCGACGATCTCGGCTTCAAGACGTTTTAATTCCTCGTAATGATCCAGATAAACCGCCATGCCCCTGCCGAGGAGCTTCAAGGGCTCGCTCTGACTGGCGTAGAACTGCATTGGGCTGTGGTAGGCCTGGCCCAGTAACTGAAAGGATCGGGCCAGTAATAACCCGGTTTCCTGGCGCAGCGCGACGACCGCCGCCTCCGGCACCGACACTGGCACCTTGTGAAGGTAAGTGGTGAGCTGATGTTTTTGCCCGATATTGTTTTCCAGCCAATCGGCGAGCTGGCGGATGATGGGCAGCACCAGAAAAATGCCGAAGAAATTAAAGCTG
>JBFHCW010000075.1:0-9281 GCA_041585035.1 Litorivivens sp. | reverse complement strand
GCCAGTTACTAATAACGAGAGCTGAGATGGCGCAAATACAAACCCTAAGCCATACAAAGCAAAAATAGCGGCAGTGATATTTACTAGAAATTTGCTGAAATTCATGTGTTAGATAAAGTCTCGTTTGTGAGCACTAACGCCTGAGTTCAGCGGCATTTGAGGCGACGCCCGTTTTTGCGGCAGCAAAAATGGGTGGCGGGTCAAACGTCCGCTGCAACGATTTGTTATGTGTCACGGAATACGCACTCACGGTGGAATTTCATGTACTCCAAGTGCTCGGACCTCAAGGTCACTTCCATATCTTCTGTGATGCCGAGTGCTTGCGGCTCTTGGAGCAGCGGCGAGATGAGAATTCTGCCGGCTTGATCAAATGAGATGAGACCTGAGTCGAAAGCTTTATCCAGCGTCGGAAGCAGGAGTAAACCGTTGTAACCATCAAGGCGCTCCTTGTTTGATGATGCTCGCCAAGGTTTGATGTGCGACGCCACCAACATCGACGTGTCCGTGTAGCCCGTCACTGCACAGCCACCCCAGAGCGCAATCAGTTTTTGCCTGAAATTGCCTTGGCCGATTCTTGTTTTGAGCAATGTAGCCTTTTCTGTGTCTGTGACACTACTTGCTGCAAGGATTGCTTCGACATCTCCCTCGATGTCGGAATCGAAGCCTTCCTGGAGGTATTCGGCGTACTTGTTCAGAGCGCTGTTGTACATATTGTGACCACGGTCGTTCCGCTCCTGGTAGATCGGAAGTTTCCGTAGCCCGATAGCAATTGACTCGAACCTGCTGAGGCTCTGGATTGACGTAAGCGGACCATCCATGAGGCCTCCGTCGATAGCCCATTCGGACATGACGCCGCTAACGGCGCCCTCGTATTTCTTGACAGAGGATTCGGATAGGCCTCGGTGTCTCATCCATTGCTCAAAGGTCACTACTTCTCCCGGCCGAGTGACACATAACATTTTAATACCGAGCCGGCTCGGTTTCTCTTTTTGGGATTGTTTCTCATTTGTCCTGAAGCCTTAGCACGCAATGCTTTTATTGTAAGTATGCGCTAGCAAAGTTCGAGAAAGCGAGCCGGCTCGGTTTCTCGATCTTCCCCGCCCCCCTATCAAGGGGCAGATCTTATATAACTAATTGAATTTAAAGAATATTGCAATCTAAATTCCCGGGGAATCGAACCCCTATGTCCGACAAACCGAGCCATCTTTGACAATTTCGCTTGATATGCTGTATATATAAACAGTGTGTTGCAGCAGGGAGCTCGCAATGTCCAATAGCCCGTTTCTCGAGAAAATCCGACAAGAAATGCGCCTGCGCGGCTACAGCCTGCGCACAGAAAAAACCTATTTGCTCTGGATTCGGCGATTTATCAATTTTAACCATAAGCGCCACCCTGAGCAGTGTGGAGGCGAAGAGGTAAAAACCTTCCTGACTTGGCTGGCTACAGAGCGGCATGTATCCCCGAATACGCAGAAGACAGCGCTCAACGCGCTCGCCTTCCTTTACCACAAAGTTCTCCACCAAGAGCTTGGCTCCCTCGATTTCAGCCTGGCCACAAAGCAGCGGACGCTGCCAACGGTTCTTTCTGCCGCCGAAGTCGCGCGGATCCTCAGTGTGATGAATGGAGAGAAAAAACTGATCGTCGAATTAATGTACGGCAGCGGCCTCAGGGTCTCGGAGGTACTGCGGCTACGTGTTCAGGATGTAGATCTGGAACGCCTGTCGCTATTCATTAGAAACAGCAAGGGCAATAAGGACAGAATGACTCTGCTAGGGGCGTCACTACAACTCTCTCTCCAAACCGCTATCAACCGCGCTATCGCCGTGCAACGCGAAGACAATAAAAAAGACGTTGGCTGTTCTATGCCGGTCAGCCTGGCCCGGAAATACCCCAGTGCTTATCGAACACCCAGCTGGGCCTTCTTGTTTCCATCCACCACGCTTTGCCACCATCCCATTACTGGCGAGCTCTGCCGTCACCACTTGCATGAGACCGTGGTACGAAAGGCAATCCGTAAGGCTTGCCAAGTGGCCGGCGTCGTTAATAAGCGGGTCAATTGCCATACGTTCCGCCATTCCTTCGCCACACATATGCTCGCTGCCGGCGCTGATATCAGAACTGTTCAAGAACTGCTCGGCCACAATGATGTTTCAACAACTCAAATCTACACTCATGTAATCGGTCAACATTATGCGGGCACCGTGAGCCCGGTGGATATGCTGGGGGCTAATCATTAATGACTGCTTTTAGTATTATTTGAGACTAAACCATAAACACACCATCTTACCGGATTTGGCAAAATCTCGATCGGCAAAGGAACCTCAAATTATTTCGACATGCTCTCAGCTTCAAACTAGGGCAGTTATCAAATTTTTTCGAATCGAAAGTTCCGTGAAATTGCTGTGGTCACAAAATGGTCACGTTTTGGTCACGGCGATCACAAACAGCACATTTGACCGATCAGGGGTAGCGCTCATCATGGGTATTAGACTACGACGAAAATTGAGGCCAATTTTCCGGTCTGATATAGTTGCGTCCCTGAAACTCGCCGCCCGTAGCTCAGCTGGATAGAGCGCGCCCCTCCGGAGGGCGAGGCCAGAGGTTCGAATCCTCTCGGGCGGGCCATTTCACCCAAAATCGGCTCATTTTTCGAAGCCTTGAATCACTCCAATTTCGACCTTTACCCTCGGTGACCATTTACCCATGACCTTTACCCTCCGGAGGCAGAGGTCAGAGGTTCGAATCCTCTCGGGCGGGCCATTCAATGGCCTACGCGATACCAGCATTTGCCCTCAGCTACACAGCCACCCGATTCGAACCTCCGGAGGTTCGACAAATTGCATCCCAATTTGGACCGAGCGTAGCGAGCCCATAGGGCGGAAAAGCCCGCAGGCTTTCCGGCAAATCCATCGTGCGGGGCATTCCCCTGTGTTTTCCCTGCTTTACCGAGCCCATACCTGCTGCACACCAACACTCTAACCGCTACGTAGTATCGCGTATTCACCCCACCCCAGTACTTATCTACCCTCAGATAGCAAAGCTACGTCGGAGCCGCGTGATTTATCGGACCTGACACCAAACTCGAGGAGAGATCACGATGGGATTGTTCAAGAAACTGGCTATTTCGGCTGGCTGCCTGTTTACGGCCCTGTCGAGCGGCCAAGTGTTCGCTCAAGCAACCACGACCTTTAATGTCACGGCGACCGTAATCGACTCCTGCGATGTCAGCGCCAACAACCTGGGCTTTGGCAATGTCGAGCCCGTCAACAACCTCAATATCGATGCGGTCGGCTCTGTTACCGTAACCTGCTCTCTGGGCACCAGTTATTCCGTGCTTCTCGATGACGGCGCTAACAGCAGTGATGGCACGGTAAGTACTCGCCGCATGAATGACGGCGGCACCAACTTCCTGTCATATCAGCTTTACAGCGATACGCTGCGCACATCGGTATGGGGCGAAACCGGCGGTACCAACGATGTCACAGGCATCGGCACGGGATTGGGCATACCTGTCGTCGTTTACGGCCGGATACCGTCCGGCCAGCAGGCAACACAGACCGGTAGTTATACAGACACGATCAACGTGACCTTGAACTTCTGAGCCAGATTGTAATGACCCGCAAGACATGGACAGTCGCTTTTCTATGCTGGTTTGGATCAGCTCTGAGTCTTGCAGGCTCCTACTCCGTTCACCCGGTAACACTGGGTCTTTCAGCGGCTCAGCCCGCGACTACGCTCAAGGTTCGCAATCGCGAGCAAAGTCCGGTCACGCTGCAACTCACTACCCGCAAGTGGTCTCAAACGGGCGGCGAGGATTTATTGAGCAACACCCGCGACATCATTGCGGTTCCCCCCTCATTCACTATTGCGCCCGGCGACGAACAGATCGTGAGAATCGGTTTGCGCCAGGTCGAGCCGCTGGTTCTTGAGCAAGCTTACCGGGTAATACTTCAGGAAATACCCGGCGCCTCGTCGCACGGCGGGGGCTTACAGTTCGCGTTGAACATGAGTTTGCCGCTGTTCGTTAGGCCGCCGCAGGCTCCCAAACCGGAGCTCGAGTGGCTTGTTCAGAGAGCAGCGGATGGCCGTGTTGCCCTTTCCGTCGAAAACAGGGGCAATGGCCATTTCAAATTCACCTCCTGGCGTCTGCAGGATGGCGACAAAGATCTGGGGGCTGAGACCAAGCTTCACTATGTCTTGCCCGGCGCACGGCTCAGCTGGGAAGTTAAACCGCCAGCCCTGCCCACCAGCGGTGACGAAGTAGACATTATCGTGGCGAACGGACCCATTGAGCAGCGCGCCCGTGCGCTGGTTCAGTAGGAATGGTCGGTGCGAATCATGGTGGGACCCCGGTGCTTGCTGGCTTCCCTGCTCCTTAGCGCTTTTACTGCAATACCCACGCATGCCGCCACCGACACCCTGCCGTGGGTAAATGCCGGTTCGCTCTCGCCCTACACGGTAGAACTGGCCATCGACGGTCGCATCGTCAGCACACAACTACCTGCCATGATCGATAACCACGGTGCGCCTTATCTCCGCGCCGTAGACATGCTTTCCGTCGGGCTGCCCATTGCCTTGCAAGAACAGGTTCTTGTCGACGGCTACCCTTATCTGCCTTTGAGGGCGCTCGACGATTATCGCGTGACGGCGCAAACTGACCTTCGCCGAATTTCCCTCACGTCCTCAAAAGCCATTGCAACGCGCGAATCCCTCGCCGAGGAAAGCGCCCCCTTTCAGGGGCCTCGCAAACCAATCCCGCCGGGTAGCGATGATATCCGCAAGGTAACGGTTCGCGTTATTGTCGACCAACGGGAAATAGACCGGGAAATTGTATTACTACAACAGAAAGACCGCTGGTTGATTGCCCTTGATACCTTACAGCTGCTCGGGCTGCCACCGCCAGATCTGGCGCCCCTGTCGATTGATGCTCAGCAATATCTGGTAATCGATACGCTATGGCCCTACGAGTTAACAATTGACCCGCAGTGGCAGCTTTTGAGCATTGATACCCGCGCGAAGCAGAAGGTCGACCATGTGGAAGAGACGTGGGTAGCACTCCACGTGAACGAATCTCGCCAGCCGCGCTTAATAAAGGCATTCACCGACACACAGCAGCGCTTTTATCTCAACGAAGAAACCCTGCGGGACAGCAAGCTGCACAGGCCCGCAGCGTCTCAAGCAGGGGAAGCACTCTACGCCGTGAATGATATGCCGCATGTGATTCCCGTGTTTGATCCCAAGCGTCAATCACTCGCGCTCTACGCCGGCGCCAACGCTTTTTACCCTAATCGACTGTCCGGCAATGAGGCGCAGTTGGTGGAGCCGGATTTTGATCAGCAAGGCGCATTGCTGAACTATTCGCTCTTCGGCTCACACAGTGACGGCGACAGTCGGCTGAGCGGACAGTTTGAGCTGGGAGCTTTTCTGGGTCGCGGCTTTCTTTCAAGTCAGTATCTGGTAAAAGACATTGGCGATGAAGAGCGGAAAAGCATTCGACTTGAGTCCAACCTTCGCATTGATTGGCCGGAACAAATGCGCTCATTGACGGTGGGCGACACACTCAACGATGCCGGCGCGTGGGGGCGGCCGGCACGGTTTGGCGGGCTGAAATGGGGAACAAATTTTTCCACCCAACCGGGCTTTATCACCTTCCCCACCGAAATCATCGCCGGCAATTCTGTAGTGCCCTCCACGGTCGACATTTTTGTGGACAACGCGCGCCGCTCCAGCGCCAACGTCGAGCCGGGACCCTTTGCCATCACGGATGTCCCTATCGTTACCGGCGCCGGTGAAATGCGGGTCGTCACGCGAGACCTGTTTGGTCGCGAAACGGTTGTTACCCGCCCCTTCTATGCCAGCTCGCGATTACTAAAGCCCGGCCTTCATGAGTACAGCTATGAACTTGGCGTATTGCGGCAGAACTTTACCCGCCAGAGCAATGAGTACGCGACGGGGTTTGCCAGCGGCACGCATCGCTATGGATTCAACTCCTGGTTTACCGGCGAATTGCGCGCGGAGTTCAGCGCGGATCAACGCGCACTGGGCACGGCAGCCAACCTAGTCTGGCCGGCGGTTGCCGAATTCGATGTTGCACTGGCTGCCAGCACGACTCCTGACGGCGACAACGGAGAACTGGCTTCTATCGGTGTCAGACGGCAGGCGCGGCGAGTCAGTTTTGGCGCGATGGCAACCTGGCGCAGCGAGGACTTTGCCCAATTAGGCACCGACACCACGCGGGCGCCCGATGCTTTGGAGTCAACGGCGTTTGCGGCGGTCGGGTTGGGCAGGGCCGGCAGTCTTTCGATCAGTCACGTACAACGCAAACGCCGCGACGATGAAGACACCGAGTTTGCGACCTTGCAGTACTCCATCAGCCTGTCGCACAACGCCCACTTCCGGCTCAGCTATCTGGAACCACTCGATGGCAGCCTTGAGCGCAACGCCAGCGCCTCCATTTCGCTTCCCTTTGGACAGCGAAGCTCTGCCATGGTCAGCTCCAGAAGCCAGTCTTCAGAATCAACCCATCGCGCGGAATTTCGCAGAAACCTTCCGGCGGGCAACGGCTTTGGCTATCAGCTGTCTGCAGAAAGCGGGGAACGGGACCGCTTTGAAGCCGGAAGCCGCTGGCGCAACCCGTTCGGCCTGTTGAGTGCACAGGCCGCGCAACTGGACTCGCTGCGCGAATACCGCGCCGCTTTCGATGGCGGAATCGCACTCTTGGATCGACGGCCCTATTTCAGCCAGCGTCTGGACCAGAGTTTTGCACTCGTCGAAGTGCCGGACATGGAAGACGTATCGATCTATCGTGACAATCAACTGCTCGCAAAAACCAACCGTAACGGCAAGGCGATTGTGCCGGGCCTGCGCGACTATCAAAAAAATCGCATTCGCCTAGGCGACGCCATGCTGCCGCTGGACATTGAGGTCGCCTCGCTGGAGCGCACCACCGTTCCCGCCTATCGCCAGGGAGTTAAACTGAACTTTACGATCAAACATTCACACTGGGTTGGCTTTCGTCTTTTCGACAGCACCGGTAAACCCGTACCAAGCGGCGCCCGATTTCTGAATGCCGCCTCGGGACAACAGTCGAGCATTGGCATGGACGGTCAGGGTTATATAGAAACCGGCGCCGGCGAGCACACCATGCAGGCCTGGTGGCGCGGTAATCACTGCCGCTTTACACTCAGCATCCCCGAGTCCTCCGAGGCCGTTACCGAATTGGGTGAGCTGCAATGCCGGTAAGTTTTGTCCGTCGCTGGCGCTCTGCTGCAATCACGATATTGCTGTGCGTGTGGGCAACACCCGCTGCCGCCCAATGCAGTGCCAGCGCCAGCGGTGTTGCGTTCGGCAACTACAATTCTCTGTCGGGCCTTGCGGTCGATAGCGTCGGCAGCGTCAGCGTAAGTTGCCTGCTCTCTCTCGGCTATACCATTTCGCTGTCGACAGGCGGCGCCGGCACTTTCTCCCCCAGACAGCTAAACAATGGGGGCAATACACTGGACTACAATCTGTATACCAACCCCACCTATCTATCAGTCTGGGGAGATGGCAGCGCCAGCACGGCGACCGTCTCAGGCTCCATCGGCTTGCTGTTACTGCCCGTCAATCACGTGGTCTACGGCCGAATTCCAGCAGGTCAGAATGCCGCCGCAGGAAGTTACACGGACACGATCTCGGTTACCGTAACGTATTAATGGCCGCGCAATAGACGCCGGTTCCGCGGTTTACAAACGGTAGCCAAACTCGACGGTAATGACCCTGGGGGGCAGCAGAAAACCCATGTGTGAGCCCTCAAACACCGGCATATCGGCTGCGAACTGTCTGACTTTCCGGTTTTCCAGATTCTTGGCATGAACGAGAAAACGCCAGTCCCGATTGGGGCTAACCAGTCCGAGGTGGAGGTTGAGCAAATGGTAGGTATCCTGAGTATCTAGCGGGTCCTGATCCAGATCGAAATAGATTTTTGTCCGCCAACTCCAATCCAGACCGAGATAAAACGCTGCACGCCCATCAAACAATGGGTAAGTCATCGAACCACCCAGCGTTGCACTGTACTTTGACGCTCTTGGCAGCCTCTCTCCACTCAGGTCACAGGTTTCCTGCTCCGAGCCCGCCTGGCAGGGGCCATGTTCAAAACGATCAAATCGCGCATCGCTGACACCTGCACTGGCAAACACCGAGATACCGGGGCTGGGCTGGTAGCGAACATCCAGCTCAACCCCCTGGGTAGTCGCTTCTGCGGCATTGTTCACCAGAAAACCATTGCCGATAAAGGCCTGAATCTGCATGTCCTGAAACTCAGTGCGATACAGCGCTGCGTTGGCCACGAGCTCGCCGTTAAACGCCGTCAGCTTGTACCCCAACTCATAGGTCTTTGCATATTCCTGGTCAAAGGATGCCTCGTTCGCCTCGCGGGCCAACGGGTTAAAGCCCCCGGCTTTAAAACCCTCCGCAAAGGACAGATACATCATATCGTCTTCGCCAAGGGTATATTTTGCGGCGAGCTTTGGCGCAACATTGGATTCATCCCGCCGCTCATCGAGCGTGTACTCGGTGACGCCGAAGGCCGACTGCAACAGCAAACCC
Source organism: Litorivivens sp. (assembly GCA_041585035.1). Taxonomy (GTDB): domain Bacteria; phylum Pseudomonadota; class Gammaproteobacteria; order Pseudomonadales; family Spongiibacteraceae; genus Litorivivens. The sequence continues at coordinate 694 of JBFHCW010000075.1, read as the reverse complement.
GTCGACTCATAATCCTGATCGAGATAAACCGACTTGCTTTCCCGCGAGGCTCGAATTCCAAAAATAACGCTTAGCCGCTCGTTCAGATGCCAGGTCAGCTGGGAGAATACCGCCATGGTCGACGTTTCCAGCTGGTATTGCTGTATAAGAGCGTCCGTGGTGGTCGCGTTGAGAATGGCATCGACTGCTGAAAAACCCGGACCGGAAAAACTGCCCTGAACACCAAGCAGTGGGGCAACAATGGACGATAACGGCCCCTCCGGCAGCATACGCAGGTCCCCGTACTGAGCGGTATCAGACCGAAAGCCGAAAAACCCAACGAGATATTCCAGCTCACCCGGGCCGGAATCCAGTCGAAGCTCCACCATATTCTGCCGATAGCCGAAATCTCGCAGCCAATCAGCGATAGCCGCTGACGCGGTATCTGCATCCAGGTAAAGCTCCGACACACTCTCAGCGTGACTGCCCAGCAAGGTAAACTGATGTCCTGCTATATCCCAGCGGATATCCACAGTGCTGACGTAAGTATTTACCTCATTGCGATTCGGACTATTCGCGTGACTTCTATAGTCAAACATTGCTTCCAGCGAAGGATCAAACGCGCCATGAACTGTTTTGGCATCGTCTTGAAGTACGAAAGGTTCCCAGCCCTGACCACTATCGGCAGCCTTACCCTCGTAGTAGGTCAGCGTTG
>JBFHCW010000074.1:0-9345 GCA_041585035.1 Litorivivens sp. | reverse complement strand
GGTGCAGCTTGCTGGCAGGCTCCGCCACTACCTCGCCAAACTGGGCAAAATCCACTTCGGGGACAGCGGGAATACCCGCACCGCCAGTGGCACCGGCAGGCGACTTGTTTTCGACCAGGTTTTTAACGTAGTCCTGCAGGTCTTCCTTCAGCACCCGGCCTTTAGGCCCACTGCCGGATACCGCCTTGAGGTCAATCGAGAATTCCCGTGCTAATTTGCGCACCGCCGGGCCAGCATAGACTTCACCGCCGGGTGCCTTGCTTGCCTGTTTCCCGAGCGCCTGCTTGTCCCGAGCGGGCTGTTCAGGTTTGCCGGCCTGGGCAGGCGGCGGGCTTTCTGAAGACTCCGCTGGCGTCTCGGGCTCGTGCTCAGACTGTTTATCAGGCTCCGAGGCCGCAGCACCTGCCACACGCATAACCAGAACCCGGTCGCCAGTTTTGGCCTTGCCCCCTTCTTTCAGGGCAACTGATTCAACAGTGCCACTATAGGGCGAGGGTATTTCCATAGACGCCTTGTCAGACTCCAGCACCACCAGCGAGTCGCCTTCGCTGATTTCATCGCCCTCGCTGACACAGACTTCTATGACATCCACTTCGTCATCGGTTCCAATATCGGGAACCGATACCGGTTGGGATCCGCCCTCTTCCTGTACGTTTTCGCCAGGGGCTGACGGACTCTCGTCTCGATTGCTTTCCGGTTTTTGATCCGAAGCGGCAGGCTGTTCAGCTTCGGCGCCTTTCGATTCGGCATCTTCGCTTTCTGCCGCCCTGTCCTCTCCCGCGACTTCGATCTCCACCAGATCATCGCCTTCGCTGATGCTTTGACCTTCCTTCACCAGGATTGCGACAATTTTTCCAGCCTTCGGGCTTGGCACTTCCATCGAGGCCTTGTCAGATTCCAACACCACGAGCGAATCGTCGGCAGCCACCTCATCGCCCACCGCTACACTGATCTCAATCACGTCGGCGGTTTCGGATCCGATATCGGGAATCTTGATAGTTTCTTTACTCACGATTCTGTCCTTAACACTTACGCGTAGAGTGGGTTGGGTTTGTCGGGGTTGATGCCGAGCTTCTGGATGGCCTTGCTGACCACAGAGCGTTCAATCTCACCCTCATCTGCCAGCGCTTTAAGTGCCGCCAGAGCCACAAAGCTGCGGTCCACTTCAAAGTGGTGGCGCAACTTGCTACGTGTGTCAGAGCGACCGAAACCGTCAGTACCGAGTACCACAAAGCGCTTGTTGATGTAGGGCCGAATCTGCTCGCCGTATGATTTGATGTAATCGGTGGCGCAGATGACGGGACCATCGCGGCCGTCGAGCATTTGTGACACATAGGGCACCTGTGCGTTTTCATCTGGATGCATCAGGTTAAAGCGTTCGCAGTTGGCGCCATCGCGTTGTAGCTGGTTAATGCTGGTTGCACTCCACACGTCGGCGGCCACACCATAGTCCGCCAGCAACTCAGCCGCGGCTTCTACTTCACGCAAAATCGTACCCGAGCCCAGCAGCTGTACCCGGTGCTTCGGTTTTTTCTTATCGCTTTCTCTAAGCAGATAGAGCCCGCGAACAATGCCTTCTTCACTCCCCTTCGGCAGCTCCGGGTGACCGTAGTTTTCGTTCATCAGCGTGATGTAATAGAACACATTTTCTTTGTCCTGATACATCCGCTTCATGCCATCCTGGATAATCACCGTCAGCTCATGGGCATAGGTAGGATCGTAGGACAGACAGTTTGGAATCATATTGGCCATCAGGTGACTGTGACCGTCCTGGTGCTGGAGACCTTCGCCGTTCAGGGTCGTGCGACCGGCCGTTGCCCCCATTAAAAACCCACGCGCCTGACTGTCACCTGCTGCCCAGGCCAGATCCATGATGCGCTGGAAGCCAAACATGGAGTAAAAGATGTAAAACGGCACCATCGGCAAACCATGATTGCTGTATGACGTCGCCGCCGCGAGCCAGGCACTGAAGGCGCCCGCCTCATTGATGCCCTCCTCCAGAATCTGCCCGCTCTTGTCTTCCTTGTAGTACATGATCTGATCGGAGTCGTGCGGCGTGTAGCGCTGGCCCTGCGACGAGTAGATACCGAGCTGGCGGAACATCCCTTCCATCCCGAAAGTACGCGCCTCATCGGGAACGATGGGCACCACGACCTTGCCGACGCTTTTGTGCTTCACCAGGGTTGAAAGCGTGCGAACAAAGGACATGGTGGTAGAAATTTCCCGCTTGCCGCTACCCTTCAACTGACCGTTGAGCTCATCAAGACTGGGCACCTCAAGTGCGTCGAAGTCGGCCTTGCGCGCCGGCAGATAGCCACCCAGTGCTTCGCGCCGCTTGCGCATGTAAACCATTTCCGGGCTGTCTTCTGCCGGGCGGTAATACGGGACTTCTTTCAGCTCCGCATCGGAAATCGGTACCGCAAAGCGATCACGGAATTTTTTCAGACTCTCAAGATCGAGTTTCTTGATGCCATGGGTTTCGTTCTGGGCTTCACCGCCCTTGCCCATCCCGTAGCCTTTGACAGTCATCGCCAGCACCACCGTTGGCTGGCCTTTGTGCTCAACCGCATTGGCATAGGCGGCGTAGACTTTGTAGGGGTCGTGGCCACCGCGATTCAGGTACATGATATCGTCGTCGGACAGGTCTTTGACCATGTCCAGCAACTCAGGATACTTGCCGAAAAAATGCTCGCGGGTATAAGCACCGCCGTTGGCTTTGTAATTCTGCAGTTCCCCGTCGCAGACTTCATTCATGCGGCGCTTGAGAAAGCCTTCCGTATCTTTCTCTAACAGTGGATCCCAGTGGCGGCCCCAAATCACCTTATTGACGTTCCAGCCTGCACCCCGGAATACGCCTTCCAGTTCCTGAATGATCTTGCCGTTGCCCCGCACCGGACCATCAAGGCGCTGCAAATTACAGTTGACCACGAAAACAAGGTTGTCGAGTTGCTCACGGCCAGCCAGTGAAATTGCCCCCAGTGATTCTGGCTCATCACACTCGCCGTCTCCCAGAAAGCACCAGACCTTGCGATCCGCCTGATCGACCAGACCGCGACTCTCCTGATACTTCATCACGTGAGCCTGATAGATAGCCTGTATCGGCCCCAGCCCCATGCTGACGGTGGGGAATTGCCAGTAGTCCGGCATCAGCCAGGGATGCGGGTAAGAAGAAAGCCCGTTACCGTCTACTTCGCGACGGAAATTATCCAGTTGATCTTCATTCAAACGCCCTTCCAGATAGGAGCGAGCGTACATGCCCGGCGCACTGTGGCCCTGATAGTAAATGAGGTCCGGTTTTTCTCCGCCGCGAAAGAAATAGTTAAAGCCGACATCGTAGAGTGTTGCTGCCGACGAAAAGGATGATATATGTCCGCCCAGAGCCTCGTTGTTGTCGTTGGCACGCATCACCATAGCCAGCGCGTTCCAGCGAATCAGCGAACGAATGCGACGCTCCATGAACAGATCGCCCGGCATACGTTTTTCAGCGGTCGGCTCAATGGTATTGCGAAAGGGAGTCGTGATAGCGGGGGGTAGCTTGGTGCCTTGCTGGGCGGCATGGCGCACCAGCATTTTCAATAGATAGGCGGCTCTCGCCTTGCCTTGATGGCGCAAGACACCGTCCAGGGCATCCAGCCATTCCTCAGTTTCCTGAGGGTCTAAATCGTCGCGTAATTGTTCTCGCAGCTCTTCAAGCTCTTGCAGCATGAAACCGTCCTTCCATCGAATGTCAGTGTGATGGGCTGAGTTATGCCCATTGTGGCCAGGATTGACCACCTTCTGCACCTTCGATTTCCGACATGCGGGACGCCGCCGTCAGACGATTGAATGGTTGCCTGAGTGAAGGTTATCACCTGGCCTGCTTGCGTGTTATCGCCTTGTGGGCTCATACACGCGTTTGTGTTTTGTTCGAATGCAAAAACGGGCCGGTCAGGCCCGTAATACATGTAAAAATTTTACAGTTAATTCAGAAACATGCAAGTGCATTTGCGGACACGCAAATGATGCGCAGTATACTCACTGAAAACATCGCGATTTTTAACCAGTTAGCTGGAAAACCGGAACTACACGTCCTGTAGTTTTACTACAAGATCAATCTTTCAGTGGCGGATGCTCATACAAAAAGAACTGCCGTTTGCGACCGGCCTGCCCAGGCCCGTCCAGCCGCTGCGTACCCAGAGCCTTCTCACCGCGCTCGCCACCCGCCTGCAACCACAGAGAACGACGCGATCCTTCGGCTAGTATGGCCGAAAGATCCCGCTTCCAGGTGTCGTAACCCATGCTGTCCAGGACCTCGACCAGCTGATCGCGACTGTCAAAGTTTGTGTAACCATCCATCAGATCACGCCAGAACTGATCCCCCGCCTCCCACAGGTTGCGTGGTTGCTCCAGCAGCTTGACCCGCAGCGCCTCGCGGTTGCGCTCATAGGTTTTCTCATCGAGACCATTTTCCTGCCAGTCCTTGAGAAAAGACCGGAAGCGCTTTTGCAGATCAGCAGTATCCGTCACCGGCGACTGCACCACAAAATACAGCGCAGGCACTTCACGTACCGGGTAGGCGCCAGCATAGACGACATAGCCAAGCTGATCCTGTGTTCGCAGCTTATTGAAAAACTCAGGGCCTATCATCTGCCCGGCAATTCCCAGAACCACGCGCGCTCGATGCCCCGGATCAGGCGCCTGCAGATACCAGAGCAGTGCCGCGTCATCATGCTCCAACTGGTAGCTATCGCCGAAGTCGCCCTCCGGTATCCGGCGAACCTGTTCCGGCTGGGCATCCGGCAGCCGCTCACCCAAGAGAAAGTCTGCAGCCACTCGCGCAAACTCCCGCGCATCGCTCTCGTTATAATTGCCATGGGCCATAATATAGAGCTGGGTGGCTGACATGACTTCCTTGCTGTAAGCCTTTACCTCGCGCATCCCCAGCGTGCGAGCGGCCTCTAGCCGCTGCTCGCTGGAAAAACGGAACCGCCGCAGTTGCTGCCCCAGCTCGCTCGACAGATAGCGGTAGGGATCAGCGTGGCGCTGGTTTTGCAGGTCGCGGATATATTCCATTTTCATCCGCAAAAAACGCACCTCATCCCACTCCGGGTTTGCCAACCGACTGGCAAGACTCTCCAGCAGCATCCCCTGCTTGTCATTAAAGCCTCTCAGCTCCAGCGCAATGCCATCCCACCGTGCGCTCAGACTGTAGTCGAGCCCGGCCAGCTGCGCCGAATAGGCAAAGGCATTCAGCTCGTCGCGCACCATGCGCACCCACAGTTCAGCGGCAGCCTGGCGGGTGGCGTCTTTGCTGGCACCGGGTGAACGAATCAGTACATTGAGATTGCCCTTGGGCAGAGCAAAGCGCTTGTCGAGCATATGCCAGACGCCTACGCGCCCGGTGCGCAGCACAGCTTTTGGCGTTTCACTGTCGCCCCCGGTTTTAATGGAGAGGTCACTGGCTATAAAGGGATTGGGCTTGGGCAGAACCAAACCGGCAACACCGGCACGGCGCTGCCAGCGCTCCACTTCCGCCTCGCTGGGCGGCAGGACGCTGAAGGGCACACCATAAAGCTCTGAGGTTTGTTCGCCCTCCATCTCCGGTCGCATAATTGCAATGATGGCCTTTTCCGGCTTCATTTCATCGACCAGCGACTGTATCAATTCCGGATCGTAATCGGTCATTGAATAATCACCGCGAATCAGGTCCGCGGGCGAATAGTAGTGCAGGTTGTGGGCCAGCTGACTGGCTTCGCGAATTTCGCTGGGACGGGTCCGGAAATCAAATTGCAGTCGCGCAATGTCGGTAAGTTCCTGATAGCGCCATTGGGCCACACCCTCGGCCTGCACCAACGCGATGGCCTCAAACACCATATCGGTTACGGTATCCACCGCCGCCAGCCCCGCCGGGGTCAGTTGCACCTCGACATTGAACAGACTCCCGCCCTGATATTCGATTCCGGCACCCGCCCGCAGACCTTCGGCCCAGCCGTTCTTTTTCAACACATACAGCAGGCTGCCCTCGCCTTCATGGCCGAGCAAGTGACCGAGATAGTTGAGCGGTTTTTTGTGGTATTGCGCGCGCACGTCCGGCAATACGAAGCTCACCGATAACGAGCGCATTTCCTTGCGAGGTTTGAGTTCGAAGCGCAAGGGGGTATCTTCGACCAAAGCCACCTTGATAGGCTTTTCTCTCACTTTGTGGTTTTCGATTTCAGAGAACCGCTCCACCACCATAGCCTGCAGCTCGTCCAGGTTTTCGCGCCCGATCACAACCAGCCCCATGCGATTGGCGGAATAGTGTTCCCGATAGAAATCCAGCAGATCCTGGCGCAGCGCGTCTTCCCCGCGCCCGCCCAGCAGCGTCGACAGATTACCCACCGTAAACTTGCTGAATGGATGCTCGGGGTTGGCCAGTTCCTTGAAGACATCGAGGGCACGGCGGAAATCATTCTGAATGCGCGCCTGATATTCGGAGTTCACCGCATTGACTTCGCGCCCGACGAATTCCGCGTTAAACAGCGGCGCTACAAAAAACTGGGCAAACCGGTCCAGTGCCTCGCCGAGATGATCGGCACCGATATCAAAGAAATAATTGGTGTGTTCGAACGAGGTGTAGGCATTGTGAGAGCCGCCCCGCGATGCAATAAAAGACTGGTATTCACCGGCATCCGGATACTTTTCCGTGCCGAGGAACAGCATGTGCTCCAGGAAGTGCGCCAGACCCTGACGGTCCTTGGGGTCGTGACGGCTGCCGACGTTGATATCCAACGCTGCGGCCGCCTTATCGGTTGAAGGGTCGCTGATCAAAACTACCTGTAAATCATTGTCCAGCCGCAGATAGCGCACCTCGCGCGAATCGGTTTGCGGCAGAACCACATTCTCAACGGGCCTCTCGCCACATGCACTCAGTACGACCAGTAACCACAGAATTGACCAGCGCAGGCGCGACTTCATCATCGACTAGCGTCTCCCATTATTGACGAATTATTGGTTGGTGTTGGCCAGGCATTGAGAATGGCCTTGACGAGTGTGGCCAGCGGAATGGCGAAAAATACACCCCAAAGCCCCCAAACGCCCCCGAATACCAGCACAGACAGGATGATGGCCACCGGGTGCATATTGACCACTTCGGAAAACAGCAGAGGCACCAGCACATTGCCATCGAGCCCCTGAATTATGCCGTAGACCAGCAATAGCGTATAAAACTCGGAACCCACGCCCCACTGCAGGTAGCCTACGATCACCACCGGAATAGTCACCACGGCGGCCCCGATGTAGGGAATTACCACTGACAACCCAACTAACAGGGCAAGCAGTGCGGCGTAATTCAGATCCATCCAGATAAAACTGATGTAAGTGGCAACACCCACAATCACGATTTCTATACCTTTGCCACGCACGTAATTGGCGACCTGATCGTTCATCTCCAGCCAGATCTTCGCCATTAGCGGTCGCCGATGCGGCAAAAAATGTTTGAGCCAACTGAGGATGAGATCTTTATCCTTGAGAAAAAAGAACACCAGAATGGGCACTAGCACCAGATAGATCAGCACACCAACCAGATTGGGTATCTGCCCGATGGAAAAGGACACCACCTGCTGACCCAGCTTGCCGACTTCAACGCCGGCCACACCAATCAACTCACGTACCTGAGCTTCGGACACCAGATCTGAGCGCTCCGGCAGTTGCATCAGTGCCGCCTGTAATTGGCGCAGTAATAGCGGTAATTCCTGCACAAGGCTGGTGAGCTGGTTCCACACCAGTGGCATCAAGCCAAAGATAAAGCCAAAAAACAGGCTCATAAACAGCAGGTAGGACACTGTAACGGCAAGCCAATGCGGCGCCCGCCAACGCATCATCTGGGCGATAACACCCTGCATCATAAATGCAAAAACCAGCGATGCGATCACCGGTGCCAGCACGTGTCCCAGCGTAATGATCAATACCAGCGCGACAATGATCAGCAACAGCAGAACAACGGTTTCTTCTTCGGCAAACAGCCGGTCAACCCAATTGCGAATTATGCGCAGCATGCCCGTTTCCTGATCAGGATTTTTCAAGGATATAGCGGTACTCACCGCCCTCTTCTTCCGATAGCAAAAGCGAGTGGCCACTCTGTTCGGAGAAAACCGCAAAGTCACGCACAGAACCGGCATCGGTGGCGAGCACTTCCAACTGCTGCCCGCTCGCCATGCGATTCAAGGCCTGCTTGGCTTTCAATAAGGGCAGCGGACAATCCAGTCCGCGCGCATCTACGGTCACCTCACAAGCACTGCCCATCTACCACTCTCACTGTTTACTGTACCGACAATAGCCTGAAGTATACCGACACTACTCTACCCCGCCCAGCGCACCTGACGTTGACCGGCCCACACTTCGGCACTTTTTACGATTCCTGCGGTCTGACAAGTTCAGCCTTGTTTTCGGTACTCACAAGGCGATAAAGTTCCCTATCACTCGCCGAGCATAATGAATCACGTGGTTAAGACCCTTCTTATAACGCTGCTTGCCCTCTCGTCGCTGGTCGCCTCTGCTCAACCCTCAGGCTCTGCCGGCAGCGACGGTTATAATCTGCCCGAACTCGGTGACGGTAGTTCCAGTCAATACAGTCTCGAGCAGGAACACCAACTGGGCCGAGTCTGGCTGAAAGCCTTTCGCAGTCAGGTGACCACAGTTTCAGACCCGCTGATGCAGGATTACATTGAGAACCTGACCTATCAGCTCGCACGGCACAGCCAGTTACGTGACAAACGACTGGAGCTGGTGATCGTCGACAGCCCGGAACTGAACGCCTTTGCCGTGCCTGGCGGCGTGGTGGGCGTCAACAACGGCCTGCTGACCTACGCCGAGAATGAAGCGCAGCTTGCAGGCGTACTCAGCCACGAACTCGCCCACCTCAGCCAGCGCCATTTTGCCCGCTCACTCGACAAACAAAAGGCCGGTAATCTATCAATGATGGCCGGTTTGCTGGCAGGCATCGTACTGGCGGCAACAACCGGCAGTGATGCAGGCATGGCCGCCATTGCCACAGGACAGGCCGCCGCAATGCAGTCTCAGCTGCGCTTCAGTCGCGAACACGAGCAGGAAGCCGACCGTATTGGCATGCAGACGCTGGCCAAAGCCGGCATGGATCCCAGCGGCATTCCCAGTATGTTTGAAATCATGAATCGGCGCTTGCGCTTTAACAGCAATAAGCCTCCAGAATTTCTGCTGACTCACCCCTTGACCGACTCCCGTATCAGCGACAGTGAAAACCGCGCCCGGCAATTCCCGCGCGGGGTTTACACCGACAGCCTGAATTTCCAACTGATGAAAAAGCGCGCCGAGCTGTCGCTGGCCAGCAATAAGCGTGACCTGCTGTCC
>JBFHCW010000073.1:0-9420 GCA_041585035.1 Litorivivens sp. | reverse complement strand
CGGGAAGCGGTAGATGAAAAAGTCAAAGCCCAGATGGGTGGCAGCGAGGTAATGGCATGAGCAACGATCTTCGGGAATCCCTGTCGGCGCTAATGGATGGTGAGGCATCGGAACTGGAATTGCGGCGCCTGATGCGCGACAGCGATGACGGCGACGCGGCTTATTGGGGGCGATTACATCGCCAGCGCAGCGCCATGCTGGGCGAGCCTACATTCAGCGGCATGGATATCAGTGCCCGGGTGAGCTCGGCCATTGCGGCGGAAGCGCCGTTGACGCCTGCCTCGACGACCCGAGACTGGCGCAAGCCGCTCGGTGGTTTTGCGGTGGCTGCCAGCGTTGCGGCGTTGGTCGTCTTTGGACTGGGTGGCGGTTCGCCGGCGCAAGTCACGCCCCAGGTGGCTGAAGCGCCGGTGGTGCAGAACGGCCGTGTTTTTCTGGCCTCTCCGGCGCCAAGTGCTGCGGGCACTGTTACGGCAAGTGCCGCCGGCGTGGCGGTACCGCGTTATCAGCAGGTGGACGACGAGCAGTCTCGAGAACGCTTTGAGCGCTTTCTCCGTCAGCATACCGAGCGGGCTGCGCTCAACAATGGTCAAGGCATGGTGACCTATGCCAGGTTGGTTAGCCACGGAGCGGAATAAGTGCTCAGAGTACTGCCCCAAATTCTCGCATTCACGCTGGTCGCCGCACTGGCGGCCAGCCCAGCCTTTGCGACCTCGCCGGTTGAGTGGCTGGAGCGCATGTCCCACGCCCACCGTGAATTAAACTATCAGGGTATTGTTACCCACCAGATTGAAGGTCAACTCGCGTCCTACCGTATCGTTCATCAGGTGATGGATGGCCGTGAGTTTGAGCGTTTGACGCCGCTGGATTCGAACGGCAGCGAGCTGGTGCGCAAGGGTCACAGTGTAAACTGTGTGCATCCGGCCGAGCGCCTGTTGCGCGGTGTCAGCGAGAAAGGTGAATTTGCCAGGTACTATGATCTTCGTCTGGAAGAGGGCGCCCGCGTCGCAGGGCGCGATGTGGTAACACTGCATATCGAGCCCCGTGATGTGTTCCGCTTGGGCTATGTGATTTCCCTGGATACGCAGACAGCCATTCCCCTGAAAACCGAAACGGTCGACCAGCGCGATCAGGTGCTTGAACGTTTTCAGTTTATGCTGTTTGAGCTGGGAGTGGCAGACGAGCTGAATGACGATGATGCGCGCGAGCTTGCCCATCACAATGTGGTGACTGAGCAGAAGGGCAAGGCGGCACACGCTAACTTGCCCTGGAACCCGGGTTGGGTACCGGAGGGTTTTATGCTGGCGGACACCGCGGATGTCGAGAGCAAGGCTCTGAGTTATACCGATGGCATCAGCATGTTTTCGGTATTCATGGAATCTGCCAATGGGGGCAACCCGCCGGGCGCAGCGGTCGCCATGCGCAGCGGCGCGACGGTCTCCTATACCTACCCGATCCCGGATCGCGATCTGGTGGCTACGGTCATCGGTGAAGTGCCGTTACTCACAGCGGAGCAGGTGGCCAAATCGCTGGTGGTCCCTCAATGATGCGCGAAAGTGGGCGTATAGTTGCCGTCGAAGATGACGCCCTCTGGGTGGAAACCATTCGGCAGTCCAGCTGTGGAAGCTGTGCCGCGCAGAAAGGTTGTGGACAAGGTCTGCTAAACCGAATCGGTGACGGTCGACGCAATCATTTACGTGTTCTGCTGGACGGTCTTCCCGCCAGTCAGTTTCAGCTGGACGAGCAGGTTGAGTTCAGTGTGCCTGAGCATGTCCTGTTGCGCGGTGCGATGCTGGTCTATCTGCTCCCTCTGCTGGCGATGCTGGCGGGTATGGGCAGCGTCCATGCGCTTTTTGCCAGTGACAAGCTGGCCGCGCTCGGCGCTTTGGGAGGCTTTATTGTCGGTCTTGCCCTGGTGCGGTGCCACGCCTGGCTGACCCGGGACAGCCTTGAGTACCAGCCGACCGTTATTCCCCCCGGCTCGGTGTCTCTCGCACCGCACGCATAGCGGTGCAGGCACCGAATGCGCTACAATCCCCGCCTTTAATTCGGCAGCCTTCTGGCTTGCCATTCATCAATGCATCAAGCCCGTGGGAATTGTGTGAGCAGTCTTAAACATATCCGAAATTTTTCCATCATTGCCCATATCGACCACGGCAAGTCGACCATTGCTGACCGTTTTATTCAGGTGTGCGGTGGTCTGGCTGATCGCGAAATGGCCGAGCAGGTGCTCGATTCCATGGATATCGAGCGCGAGCGCGGTATCACCATCAAGGCCCAGAGCGTTACCCTGAACTACACCGCACGCGATGGTGAAACCTACGAGCTGAACTTTATCGATACCCCCGGGCACGTGGATTTCAGTTATGAAGTGTCCCGCTCGCTGTCTGCGTGTGAAGGGGCCTTACTGGTCGTGGATGCCGCCCAGGGCGTCGAGGCCCAGTCTGTGGCGAATTGCTATACGGCGATCGAACAGGATCTGGAAGTCATACCGGTACTGAACAAAATGGATCTGCCACAGGCGGATCCGGAGCGGGTTAAAAAGGAAATCGAAGAAATTATCGGTCTTGATGCCAGTGATGCGGTGGCGGCCAGCGCCAAGTCCGGCATGGGTATCGACGATATTCTGGAGCAGATCATCGCCAAAATTCCGCCGCCGGAAGGCGACCCGGAGGGTGATCTTCAGGCTCTGATTATCGACTCCTGGTTTGATAACTACCTCGGCGTGGTGTCTCTGGTTCGAGTCAAGAACGGCACACTGAAAAAAGGCGACAAGGTCATTGCTAAAAGTATCGGCAAGGCTCACGGCGTGGATAACGTGGGCATCTTTACGCCCAAACTGACGTCAACCAAGCAATTGCGCGCGGGCGAAGTGGGTTTTGTGGTCGCCGGCATCAAGGATATCCATGGTGCGCCAGTAGGTGACACCTTCACGCATGCCGCGACGGCTGACGTTCCTGCCCTGCCAGGCTTCAAAAAGGTCAAACCTCAGGTTTACGCCGGCATGTTTACCGTGTCGACCGATGATTACGAAGATTTCCGTGAGGCGCTGGCGAAACTGACGCTCAATGATGCTTCGCTGTTTTACGAGCCGGAAACCTCTGATGCGCTGGGGTTCGGTTTTCGCTGTGGTTTTCTCGGCACCCTGCACATGGAGATCATTCAGGAGCGTCTGGAGCGGGAATACGATATTGACCTGATTACCACGGCGCCAACTGTTATTTACGAAGTGAAAACCAAGCGTGGCGAAATCTTGCAGGTTGATAACCCCTCGGCCTTGCCCGACCCCGGCGAACTGGAAGAAATGCGTGAGCCGATAGCGCGAGCCAGTATTCTGGTTCCTCAGGAATATGTTGGCAATGTCATCACGCTGTGCGTGGAAAAGCGCGGTGTGCAGAAAGACATGCAGTTTCTGGGGCAGCAGGTTTCTCTGACCTATGAAATCCCGATGAGTGAAGTGGTGCTGGATCTGTTCGACCGGCTCAAGTCGGTCAGTAAGGGGTTTGCCTCGCTTGACTATAGCTTTGAGCGCTTTCAGGCGGCCAATCTGGTTAAACTGGATGTGCTGATCAACGGCGAGCGGGTTGATGCCCTTGCCATGATTGTTCACAGGGACTTCGCCGCTTCACGTGGCCGCTCCCTGGTGGAAAAAATGAAAGAGCTGATTCCCCGGCAGATGTTTGATGTCGCCATTCAGGCGGCCATTGGTGGCCACGTTATTGCACGGCAAACTGTGAAAGCGCTGCGTAAAAACGTCACAGCGAAATGCTATGGTGGTGACGTGTCGCGCAAGCGCAAGCTTCTCGAAAAACAAAAAGCGGGTAAGAAGCGCATGAAGATGGTGGGCAAGGTAGAAATTCCCCAGTCGGCGTTTCTCGCAGTACTCAAGGTTGATAGCTAATGGTAAACAACTTGTTGCTGGTGGTAGGTGCTCTGACACTTGTCGTTTGGCTGGTACAGGAAGTCCGTGGACGGCGCCAGTTGGCCGACGCACTGTCCTGGTGCGCCGATCATAAAAAAGAGAATACCGAACAGTCGTTGCTGACCCAGGTCTTACCCAGTTGGTGGAACAGCACGACCGTTTTTATTAATGTTCTGTGGATGGCCTGGTTTGCCAGTGTCGTGCTACTCAAGGACGGCGATTTCGCGCTCGTACTGGTCGTGGTCACCGCCTTGGCGGGCCTGATTGGCTTGCTTGACCGCCTTCTTTTTACACGCCGTCGCCAGTTCATGGTGACGGAAGGCAATATTGCGGTTTATCTCAAATTCAGTGTCAAAGCCGATTTTGAAACACTGAAGCAGCATCTGGCAAGCCAGCTGCCAATTGCTGAAAATGCCAAGTCCTTCTTTCCGGTGTTGCTGGTAGTGCTGGTGTTGCGCTCGTTTGTGGCCGAGCCGTTCCAGATTCCCTCTGCGTCGATGGTGCCGAGCCTGGAAGTCGGTGATTATATTCTGGTCAATAAATTCAGTTACGGCGTGCGCCTGCCAGTGGCTGGCACTAAGATCCTGGAGGTCGGAGAGCCGGAGCGGGGTGATGTCATGGTCTTTTTCCCGCCACACGACAGCCGCTATTTTATCAAGCGGGTGGTTGGCTTGCCGGGCGATGAGATCGTTTACCGAGACAAGGTGCTCCACGTCAACGGCCTGGAAATGACTCAACAGCTGTTGGCCGAAGTGCCGCCGCTTAATCCCAGCGAGCACATTCTGCGCGAGTCGCTGGGTGAGCGCGAACATTTGGTGCGTCACGAGTTGCGGGAAAGCCGGGGTGATTTTAGAGTGGTGGTTAAACCCGGACACTACTTCATGATGGGCGACAACCGCGATAACAGCAGCGATAGCCGGGTCTGGGGCCAGGTGCCCGAAGCCAATATCGTGGGCAAGGCCTTTGCGATCTGGATGCACTGGCGCTCAATAGGTGAGCTACCCAGCTTCGACCGGGTTGGGACAATTCGCTGATAATACAATAACAAGGAGATACGCATGCAGTTACCTTCGACACAGTTACCGTCCAGGCAAAACGGCCTCGGTATCATTCAGTGGATGGTGATCATCTCAGTGGCGGGTCTGCTTGGGCTGTGCGCTCTTCGCCTTGTTCCAATCTACCTCGATCATATGACCATCCGTCAGGTGGTCAAAAATGCGGCCCTCGATCCTGAGTCGCAGAAAATGACGGCTGCGGAAATTCGCAAATCAATGCAGGGTGCCTTTATCACAAACCGTATTGAGACGATCGATCTTAGGGACATCAAGTTCAAGACCGAACGCAACGTCATCATTATGGATGCCAGCTATGAGGTGCGTGTGCCGCTCATCTACAACATTGATGCGGTAGTCAAATTCGACAACCTAGTCTACGAGATTACTCGTCGCTGATGCCTGACTACCGAAAGCTGTTAGATCGTCTGGGATACACCTTTCGGGATGAAGCCCTGCTGGAGCGAGCCCTGCGGCACCGTTCGGCAGGCAAGGACAATAACGAGCGCCTTGAATTTCTAGGCGATGCGGTGCTGAGTCTGGTAATCGCCGAGGCCTTAAGCACGCAATTCCCGGATTCCCGAGAAGGTGAGCTGAGTCGAATGCGCGCCAGTCTCGTTAAAGGGGCGACTCTGGCCAAGGTGGCCAGAGAGTTCATGCTCGGCGATTATGTTCTTCTCGGCAGCGGTGAGCTGAAAAGCGGCGGACATCGACGGGATTCCATTCTTGCCGACATGGTGGAAGCCCTGATCGGTGCAATTTACAGTGAGTCTGGCTACGAAATCGCGCGCAGCTGTGTTCTCAATTGGTTCAATGAGCGCATTGCGTCTCTTTCCTCTGGCGAATCATTGAAGGACGCGAAAACACGTTTGCAGGAATTTCTGCAGGCGCGCGCCGAACCCTTACCCGAATACGACCTGGTCGAGCAAACCGGGCTGGCCCATGAACAGCAGTTTGAAGTGAGCTGCGTAACCCGCCTGCACGCGGATCCGGTGGTGGCCCGTGCCGGCAGCCGGAAAAAAGCCGAACAGGCAGCGGCGCAGGCCATGTTGGATATTTTACAGAGCAGACAATGACAGAAAGCCGTTGCGGATATATAGCGATTGTTGGCCGCCCCAATGTGGGAAAATCGACCCTGCTGAACCATATTCTGGGTCAGAAGATCAGTATTACCTCGCGCAAGCCCCAGACCACACGCCATCGCGTATTGGGCATCAAGACCGATGACGCTGTACAGGCGATCTACGTCGATACGCCGGGGCTTCACCGGGGGCAGAAACGCGCGATCAATCGCTATATGAACCGGGCCGCAACCACCAGTCTGCGGGACGTAGATGTGATTGCATTTGTCATTGAAGCAGGCCGCTGGAATGATGAAGACGCTTGGGTGCTGGAGCAATTGAAAAATCATCAATGTCCGGTCGTGCTGGTCATCAATAAAGTCGACAAGCTTGAGGATAAGTCACAGCTGCTACCCTTTATCGCCGAGCGCAACGAAGACCACAATTACGCTCAGGTCGTACCGGTTTCAGCGCTGCGGACCGACAACTTGACGGAGCTGGAAGCTGTGCTGCATAGCCATCTGCCGGAAGGGCCGCATTTTTTCGACGAAGAGCAGATTACCGATCGCAGTATGCGGTTTCTTACCGCGGAAATTGTGCGCGAAAAGATCACCAGGCAATTGGGCGACGAGTTGCCCTATGCCATGACGGTAGAAATCGAAGAGTACAAGCAGGAAAAGGGCATAACCCACATCAGCGCCGCTATTTATGTCGAACGCGATGGTCAGAAGAAAATTCTGATCGGCAGGGGCGGCTCGCGGCTGAAATCGATCGGCCGGGAATCCCGTTTGGATATTGAAAAGCTGATAGACGGCAAGGTCATGCTGAACCTCTGGGTCAAGATTAAGTCAGGCTGGTCGGACGACGAGCGAGCACTGCGCAGCCTGGGTTACGACGACGAATAATATGGAACAGGACTTCGAACCTGCTTTCCTGCTTCACCATCGTCCCTTTCGGGACACCAGTCTGATTATTGAACTTTTCACCCAGTATCAGGGTCGACTGGGCGCTGTGGCGCGCGGTGCCCGCGGTAGCAGCGCCAAAGTGAGAGAGCGTGCTTCCGTGCTGCAGCCCTTCCAATTGCTTGAGGTGAGTTGCAGTGGGCGGGGCGAGTTAAAAACACTGGTGAGCGCGGAAACTCGCGAGCGCAGGCAGCTGCGGGGAAACGCTCTGTACGCGGCGTTTTACCTAAATGAATTGAGCCTCAAAGCCCTGCACCGCTGTGATCCGCACCCGGAGCTGTGGCAGCATTACGCCCGCAGTCTGCTGCTGCTCGAACAGTGGTCGGAGGGGGATAAAAACGGGCTTGAAACCATTCTGCGCTATTATGAGCTAATGCTACTGGAACAACTTGGCTACGGCTTGAGTTTTGGGCCGGAACTTGAACGCGATGGCTGTTATCAGGTGAACCCGGAAGGGGGATTTCAAACCGTTCCTGCGTCGGCTCCGCACTTTCTTGGCAGCGAGTTGACGGCCTTGCAACCTTTGACTTTCTGCGACGTCAGTGACTTGCCGGTATGGCGCGAAGAGCAGTTGCGCGTGCTCAAAGTGGTCTGCCGACAGGCCCTGACTCCGCTTATCGGCAGTGAGCCATTGAAGAGCCGGGCATTATTCAAAGGGCGAAGCCAATGATCAGCGGTATTGGAACGGATCTAATCTATATCGCGCGTATCGAAGCGACCTGGCAGCGTTTCGGTGAGCGTTTTTTGACAAGGTTGCTTTCTGAAAGCGAATACCGGCAATTTGAAACGCGCGGTCGCGATGCGCGCTATCTGGCGAAACGTTTTGCAGCAAAAGAAGCGACAGCCAAGGCACTCGGTGTTGGTATCGGTGCCCATGCTCGCCTGTGTGAAATAGAAGTACTTAACAATCAACTCGGTAAACCTGAACTCACCTTTTACGGCGCTGCCGCAGAAACCATCCGGCAGCAGGGCATTGTTAGCAGCCATATTGCGCTGACCGACGAATCGGATCTGGCGCAGGCCTTTGTGGTTCTCGAACGGTAACTGACGGCTAGTCTGTCCCTGGAAGAACAGGCTCTTCCCGCGTGATCAGGGGGCGCCAGTTCAGCAGATCATCCATGCAGCGCAGACAGTTTTCAGCCAGCGTACTTATCTCTTCGAACTTTGCGCCCTCAAGTTGTGCCTGCAGTCCTTCCAGCGCGTGTTCCAACGCCGGAGTGCCAACATAACGACAGGCTCCCGCCAGCTGATGGGCCAGAGACGCTATGGCTTGGGTATCACGGTCGGAGATGGCTGCGCGCCATTCTTCCCGCGTTTCTTCAAGGCTGAGCAGAAAACGCTCAGTCAGTAGCTGCGCCAGTTGAGGGTTGTTGTTTGCGCGTTTTAGGCCGAGGGCTGTGTTTATCGCTCCGTCCGGCGGCGCGGTAGCCATGAGCAATTGGCTTAAGGTTGTCAGCGTCATAGGTTTAAGCATGAGCTCATCGAATAGCGGCGACGTTTTTCTACTGTCGTCGGGTAGGTGGGCGGTCAAGGCCACAATACGACTGTGTCGGTTCAAGGGCGTTTCGCGAATAGCCCGGGCGGTGTCTTCGCCATTCATGTCAGGCATCTGTAAGTCGAGAATGATCAACGGGTAGACGTGCTGCTGGCACAGCGCTACCGCATCGCGCCCACTGGCGCATAGTGTGCCCTTAGCCTTTAGCTCGTCCAGCAGCGCGCTGAGCAACAGTCGATTGCTCTGGTTGTCGTCAACGACGAGCACTGAGCTTGCATGAACGGCCGGCGTCCCGGCGCGCCTATCCTCACCCGCAAGTGCCTGGAGCAACTTGTGCTCGGCCAGCGGTTTTTGCAGAAAGATAAAATCCTGGCGCGCAAGAACGCCGGCGAGACTCGGCAGCAGGATAATCAGCTCTGAATAGCCTGTTAGTTGCGGCTCAGCATGTTGAAAGCTGCTTTGATTGGGAAATCCGGCAATCAGATAGATCCCGGGAGACGCAGCAGCCAGCAACTGCGACAGGGTGTCGTGGGCCTGACTCTGGAAACCGTTGGCTTGCAGGCGGCGGCGCAATGCTCTGCGGACATCCGGATTGTCGTCCCAGAAATGGACAATCTGGTTTTTTCGCTCAACCGGCTTCGGGGGCGGTTCAGAGGGCAGTGGCAGGTGTATATCAAAGCGCGTACCGCGACCGGGTTCACTGCTGATCTGAATACTGCCGCCCATCAAATCAACCAGTCGTTTGACCACGGCGAGCCCCAGTCCCGAGCCGCCATGCTTTCGTGTATCTGTTCCGTCAAGCTGCTGAAAAGCCTGGAAAAGTTTTGCCTGTTCCCGCTGGCTGATACCGATGCCGGTGTCGCTGATGCTCAGACAGATGTCGCTTGTATCAGCGCTGTGGTTCTCGGCGCTCAGGGTGATC
This sequence comes from Litorivivens sp., assembly GCA_041585035.1. Classification (GTDB taxonomy): domain Bacteria; phylum Pseudomonadota; class Gammaproteobacteria; order Pseudomonadales; family Spongiibacteraceae; genus Litorivivens. The sequence continues at coordinate 6 of JBFHCW010000073.1, read as the reverse complement.
AGCACT